>CAZMWO010000774.1:0-1822 GCA_964569565.1 uncultured bacterium
TTTCAGGAAAGCGAAACTGGCCAGGTCGATGCGGATAAAATCCTGCAAACCCGGAAAAAATCTTAATACAATGCCAATGAT
Organism: uncultured bacterium; assembly: GCA_964569565.1. Lineage (GTDB taxonomy): Bacteria > Muiribacteriota > Ozemobacteria > Ozemobacterales > Ozemobacteraceae > Rifleibacterium. Next base: position 82 of record CAZMWO010000774.1, read on the forward strand.
TAACGGCGGTAAAAAGGCGCGAAACCCGGTTATTGCCGAAAAGCAGATTCCGGTCAGCACCGGAAAAACATAATCAAGACCTTCCATAATCCCTGCCTGTAATGATACTCTAAGCCGCTCTGAGCCTATTTAAAACGGTAGATGTCATCGACAATGCCGTATTTGACTGACTCGTCACCGTCCATCCAGTAGTCGCGATCCATATCTTTGAGAATACGATCCTTTGGCTTGCCGCAGTTCTTCGCCAGAATAGCGGCGACGCTCTCTCGCGTGCGCAGTATCTGCTTTGCCTGAATCTCAAGGTCACTGGCCTGGCCATACAGAAAATCGACACTGGGCTGGTGAATCATTATTTTGCCGTTGGGAAAAACAAAACGATTGCCTTTTTCGCCCGCCGAAAGGATAAGGGAACCCATCGAGGCGGCGAGTCCCATACACACAGTGGCTACCGGAGACTTGATCATATGCATGGTGTCTATTATCGCCATACCTGAAGAAATGATTCCGCCAGGGCTGTTGATGAAGAAAGTTATCTGTTCGCCGGGCTTGATTGCCTCAAGATAAAGCAGTTTGGAAACGATATCTTTGGCAGAATCGTCTTCTACCGGCCCCCAGAGAAAAATCTGGCGGCTTTCCAGCAGTTTCTGCTCTATCACTTCGTTGACATCGGAAGACTTCTCTTCTTTTTCGTCTTTTACTTCTTCTTCCTCTTCGTCATTAAGTCTGATCTTCGCAAATCTGCTCAGTTTTTTCAGAGTCATAGGTTCTCCATCTGATGTAGGGTCGTATTATCTCAGCGTATATATTACCTCTAGTTGCGCCGCAAAGCAAATTCTACTTAACAGCTGATTTGTGTTAAGATACAGAAAATAATGTTGCGAGGTTATTATGAATAAACTGACATCTATAACTATTCTTATGTTTATTGGAGGCTGTATGGCTCTTCATGCCGGGAATCTGCCGATCAACATAGCCCACCGCGGTGCCTGCGCCTATCTGCCCGAACACACTCTGCCGGCCAAGGCTCTCGCCTATGGCATGCAGGCTGATTTTATCGAGCAGGATGTGGTTCTTACCAAAGATAACAAAGCCCTGGTGATTCATGACATTCATCTCGACACAGTTACCGACGTTGCCGCAAAGTTTCCCGGCCGGGCCCGCGAAGATGGGCGCTATTACGCGCTGGATTTTACGCTTGCCGAAATCAGGACGCTCAAAGCCTGCGAGCGCTTCGACATTGCATCTGGCACGGCAGTTTTCGCAGGCCGTTTCCCATTGTGGAAATCTGATTTCAGGCTGCACACGCTCGAGGAAGAGATCGAACTGATTCAGGGTCTCAACAAATCTACCGGTCGTAATGTCGGGATATATCCAGAAATCAAAGATCCGGCCTGGCATCGCGAGCAGGGGCACGATATCAGTCCCATCGTTATTCGCATTCTGGCTGATTACGGGTATGCAAAGGCAGCTGACAACATTTTTCTGCAATGTTTCGATTTCGATGAACTTAAGCGTATCAAAAACGAACTGAAGTGTGAACTCAAGCTTATTCAGCTGACCGAAGAGGACTTTGACGTCGCTGCGGTAGCATCTTATGCTTATGGAATCGGGCCATGGATCAAACAGCTGATTAGCGGACTCGATAAAGACGGCAGACCGGTTATCAGCGACCTGGCGGCAAAGGCCGGAGCGCACGGACTCAAGATCCACCCATACACATTCCGGGTCGATGGACTGCCGG
>CAZMWO010000775.1:0-1822 GCA_964569565.1 uncultured bacterium
CCATCTGCACCTGAACCGTTGGTTTTGCCGGTGAAATTTTTACCATCTCAGGAATATTGCGGTATTCAATTTCTGCCGGCAGAGTGCGGCGAATCTGGGGTGGTATCACCAGATTAACGTAGATCCAGGCGAATATGCCCAGTAATACAGAGAGTATTTTAAGCCAGATGCGGTTGTTCATTTGCGTGAAAACAACCTCCTGCTGCTCCGGTTAACCCGGGTGAATGCCGCAGCTACAAGTTTCTGAACGCGGTCCATGGTCAGGCCTCGTGTCAGCTTTCCACTCTTGGCTTTGGAAATCTGACCGGTTTCTTCGCTGACGACAAAAACCAGCGCGTCGGTGAGTTCGGTTATACCGATGGCCGCGCGATGACGCGACCCAAGTTCTTTGGCGACTTCGCCGTGATTGCTGGTCGTCGGCAGAAAGCAGCTGGCTGCAGCTATTTTATGGCCCTGAATGATGACAGCACCGTCATGCAGCGGGGTAAATGGCATGAATACGGTGCTCAGGAGCTCGGAGGTGATGCTGCTGTTGAGCTGAACGCCATTTTCAATAAAATCTTTCAGTCCGATCTCCTGTTCAAAGACGATCAGCGCACCGATTCGTTTTTTGGCGCAGGCTTCGATGGTTTTACAGACCTCTTCGGCCATTTCCGGAATCGAGTCGTCGCTGCCGGTCTGTTCACTCAGGAAGCGGCCTTTGCCGATATCCTCGAGAGCCCGGCGCAGTTCAGGCTGAAAAATGACGACCAATGCCAGAAAGCCTGTCGGCAGTGCGTTCGAAAGGGCCCAGCTGACAGTGTTGAAGTCGAGATCCTTGGTTATGACCAGTAAGACCAGGATGATTCCAAGGCCTTTGAGCAGGTTGAAAGCCCGGGTGCCCTCGATGAAAAGCAGTGCCCGGTAAATACCGTAGCTGACCAGCGCGATATCGAAGATATCTACGATTGAGATATCTCTGAAGATGGTCAGCAGAAGGTTCAGTAAGTGCTGCAATTCTTACTCCAGGCCGGCAGTGATTTTTTGCATCAGCTCGCGGGTTTTGTCTGAAGGCCTGCAGAGCGGCAGTCTGGCAAAGTCTTCGATCAGGCCCCTTCCTGCCAGCGCTGCTTTGGTCGGCAGCGGATTGGTTTCGACGAACAGGCCGCGGTGCAGGTCAAGCAGTTTGAAATGGATCTGGCGGGCGGTGCTCCAGTCGCCGGCAAGAGCGGCATCATTGAACTGCTTCATCATTTTTGGCGCGACGTTAGCAGTTACCGAGATGGTGCCAACGCCACCGCAGGCCATTATTGGTAGGTTAAGCGCATCTTCGCCCGACAGCAGGGTGAACCCGGCCGGCGCCTTTCTGATGATCTCCATTGCCTGGTCGAGGTTTCCTGATGCTTCTTTGACCGCAACTATATTGCTTACTGCAGAAAGTTCGAGAGTGGTGTCGGCCAGCATGTTGCAGCCGGTTCGCCCGGGAACGTTATAAAGCACAACCGGCAGATTGGTTGCCGCCGCCACCGCCCTGAAGTGCTGTTTCAGGCCTTCCTGTGGCGGCTTGTTGTAATAGGGCGTGACTACCAGCACCGATTCTGCGCCAAGGTCGGCAGCCTTTGCCGTAAGCTCGCAGGTGGCGCGGGTATCGTTGCTGCCGGTTCCGAACATTATCGATATCTTGCCGGCAATTCTGGCAGTGACAGCTTTCATCAGGGCCTTCTTTTCGTCAAAACTGAGCGTTGCCGATTCGCCGGTGGTGCCGCAGATGACCAGGCCATCTGTTCTGGCCGCGAGATGCATATCAAGAAGACGGTCGAGAGCCGCAAAGTCTATCTGGTCG
>CAZMWO010000776.1:0-996 GCA_964569565.1 uncultured bacterium
CTGCGAAGCGTACCAAGGTAGTCGTCAGCGACAGCATCTGCTGAAGTGATGGTGCCCATCTGCTTTTCAGAATCGGCTAGAAGTTCCATCGGCAGGTCGCTGCCATCAGAAGTGCTTAATGTGACCCCACCGTTTTGCAGGCTGCCGGGCATGCGTAAATTGTTATACCATTCTTCACCGGCTTCGTTCATCTGGTCGCCGACCATTCTCAGACCGACCTGAACCGCAGCTTCGGCCATGGCTTCGGCCTTGGATTCGTTCGACATCATCCGTGTCGACCATCTCCTGGCTGTTCGCGTGTTCGAAAAGAATAGAACCATTATCGTAAGCACGGAGAGCGCACCAATGGCGACCAGAAAGGCCGAACCGGTTTTTCTGCTGACAGGGCACATCATTTTATCTGTTTTCATCCCTGAAGCTCCTCTTCTACGTCACGGATTCGGCGCATAACTTCTTCCCTGGCAAGTTGTTTGTCGTATCCTTTTTCTTCCTTGAGAAGATAGTTTGCGATAGCTTCCTGCATGGCCGGATCATTGCGCGCCTTGTAATAGATTTCCTGGTATTTTATACGGTCGAGAAATTCTGAATTCTGCTTCTGGTTAAAAAAGCTCAGGTCATTGTCTTTGAGCATTTCGCCAAGAAGTTTTCCCCATTTGAAATAATCTTCAGGGGTTCTATTGGTGCGCGCCAGAAAGAAACGTTGGCGTAGGGCTATGAACCTTACCGAAAGGCGGTTCTCAGGATCGAGGGCGGCCTTCTCGAATTCCTCGGCGGCATGCACTTGGTCACCATTGTAGAGGTAATAGACGCCTGTTTGAACGTTGGCATTGTTACGGGCAGCATACAGTTCGCGGGTATGAGTAGAAATCGTCGGATCCTCGATCATCTTTTCCAGCCATTTGGCGCCGGCTGCACGAATTTCGTCGTGATGTGCTTCGCGGGCTTTTGCTGCGGCTTCTGCACCACGCACAGTGCGTGGGCCGACTCTGCGCATGG
>CAZMWO010000776.1:1006-1822 GCA_964569565.1 uncultured bacterium
GTTTTGCTGCTGTGGCTGCTGAAAGGTTTTAGTCGGTTCGGTTTTTTTGGCGGCGATGCGACGTGTCGGCGATTCGCTGCCGGGCTTTGTTTTGGCCGGTCTGAAAAAAATCATGCCAATAAACATTACGGCCAGCAGAACCATGCCGATAATCAGCATTACCTTGTTTTTATCGTCATCCACAGCATCTCTCCACTGAAAATCTCGTGTATTCTCTCTCCACAATACCGCCAGTACATAACATGATATAGCAAAAGCTGGTGCAAATCAAGAAAACGCCATTTAATTCCCGAGCTGTTCTTCCGGAATAATTCTGGCGGATGATATTTCACTCTTACATACTATATACGGAAGTATTGCCCGGTATGTTGCAAAAAAAAAGCCCTCAGGCTTTCGCCTGAGGGAACTTTTTATCTACAGAAGCTTCTGTTTACTGACCAGCCTGGGCTTTAAGACTTTCGAATTCAGCCTTGGCCTTGTTCATTTCCTGGGCAACCTTCATGGCATCAGCCTGGCGACCCTGAGAGAGCATTTCGTTGTAGAGCTTGTAGAGTTCCTGGTATTTGGCCTGAGCAAGCTGTACTTCAGATGAGTAGGTACCCATCGGAGCTGCTTCACCAGATATCGTGATCTCCGGAGACTGAGCGCCTGCAACCGGGATCTCGCCACCGGTAGAACCGGCTACTGAGCCGATGGTGACCGGGCCGGATACCTGACCTACAGGAGCGCCGCCGAACGGATTGGAACCAACCGGCATACCGATTGAACCGTAGCTGGTGCCACCCTTGCCGAACAGACCGGCGATCTTGTTGGCAG
>CAZMWO010000777.1:0-1812 GCA_964569565.1 uncultured bacterium
AAATGCTGCAGGGACGCCTGTTCTCATACGGCGATGCCCAGCGCTATCGCCTCGGTGTAAACCATCACCTGATCCCGGTCAACAAGGCCCGCTGCCCGTTCCACAGCTATCATCGAGATGGCGCCATGCGCGTCGATGGCAACCATGGCAGCACACTCGGCTACGAACCGAACAGCTACGGTGAATGGCAGCAGCAGCCCGACTTCAAGGAACCACCGCTTGAACTTCAAGGCGCCGCCGATCACTGGAACTTCAGAGAAGACGATGACGACTACTACACCCAGCCCGGCAACCTGTTCCGAGCCATGAGCCCGGCACAGAAACAGGTTCTCTTCGACAACACCGGCCGCGCCATGGGCGATGCTCCAGAAGAAATCAAAATCCGCCACATCGGCAACTGCTACAAAGCTGACCCGGCTTACGGCGAAGGCGTTGCCAAAGCCCTCGGCATTCCGATGAGCAAAGTAAACAAGTAATCGAGACACTCCGAGCAGGCGGTCGGCATGAAACGTGCCGGCCGCCTTTTTCATACCACTTACCCGCTCAAATAACTGAATAGAGCTGCGAAATACTCTTCCTGCATGTATTCTGCCTGTGATTGGTTATTAGATTTTCATTTCCTGATAAATAGATATATTATTGGTAGCAATAAAAAAATATCAAGCGAGGTAGTTATGACTGAACAGGCAAAAAAACATCGTGTGGTAGTTCTGGGTGCGAGCACTAATCCTGATCGCTATTCTAACAAATGCGTCAAAATGCTGCTTGAACACGGGCACGAAGTGGTGCCGGTGCATCCGGTCGCCCCCGAAATCGAAGGCCTTAAGGTGGTGCCGAAGCTCAACCAGGTAACCGGCAAGGTCGATACGCTGACCCTTTATCTGTCGCCCGACACGCTGACGCCGATGCAGGCCGATATCATCAAGATGAACCCGGGCAGAATCATATTCAACCCCGGCGCCGAGAATCCGCCGCTGATGCAGGAACTGCGCCAGCACGGCCTCAAAGTCGTCGAAGCCTGCACTCTGGTTCTGCTGCGCACCGGCCAGTTCTGACATCAATCGAGGGTTTTGATTTCGGGCAGGTCTGGCAGGGAAATGTCGAGCGAAGAGCTGGCGCCTGATGGAGATGTTTGCGCAGGTTTTGCCGGTTCATCGGCAGCAAACTTTTCGCGCAGTTTCTGCTGGTTTGCTGCGATTTCTTCGACGAAACGGTTTTCGAGATCCTGTAGAGCCCGGGTGCGACTGTCGGTATTGCCGGCAAAAAATGCTTCGTCGAATTTTTCGCCGCCAACCTGGGTTTTTTCGAAGTATTCGAGTTCAGCCAGACTGCTTTTGAATTCGACCAGGTATTCTTCGTATGCGCGTTTACCAAGAAGCTCTATTTCCTGGCGCCTGAGACTTAGAAACTCGATGAATCGGGCAATTTTGAGGCTTTCGTCTTCTCTGATTCTTGGTGCTTCAGCTTTTGCGTAAAACTGCTTGAGCAGTCGATCAACGCTGGCCAGGTGTTCGTCCAGATATCTTTTGCGGGCGGCAAAATTCTGCTGATGCTTCTCTGCCACCTGCTGATGCGCCTGGTTGATAAGGTTGCGGCAATCCACGGCAGACAACCCGCTGAAAGAAGCCAGGCTGAGACCATGCACCGCCTGATTTGCCGGTAGCCTGATGCGGCTCATCAAAAGACTGCAATCTGAGCGCTCGAGGTTGAAGTGCTCGAGCATTTCATCTATGCTCAGCGGTTTTTCCTGTTCGGCGGCCGCGACGGCAAGAGCCTTAACCCGCGTCGGGGTATGATATTGCCTGCTGCTGG
>CAZMWO010000778.1:0-1808 GCA_964569565.1 uncultured bacterium
CTGCTCTGCAGTTGTTGTTGCTATAAAAATAAAAACGGTGCTAATATTGAAACGATATGAGCGCAGGTGAACAAATGATGACAAGTTTACAGCGGCCATCAGATACTGATGGCTTCGGCCTTATGCCGCTGACATTCCGCCCCGGCAGGCTCAAACGTCTGCTTGGCCACAGCGAATTCAGCATCGATGCTGAATTTGTTGAGGTGTCCGGGCAGAGGCTTCTTTATTCTGAACTGCTCGAAGTGTCTTCAGAAACTGGTCGGCTCAACCTTGAACTCGCCGATGGCAGACGTTTTGCACTCCGCAGCGGACATAACAGCTCTGCTCTGGCGGCTCTGATCCGGCAACTGGCGGCGCAGGCCCGCGAATATGAGGCATATAGATCAGCCGCGACCGGCTACAGTCTTGACGACTGCATGCAGCTTTTTGAGAAAGTTCTTGGTTTTCGCGCGCTTCCTTACGTCTGGGCGGCTGAAATTCTTTTGTTCACCGCCGCTGCCAACCATTTTTCCGATATACATCTCGAGCCTGTCGATGCGAACGCTTCGCGGCTTACCTTTCGGGCTGCCGGCAAAATACGACAGTCAGTCGATATCAGCATGTATCATCACCAGCGTCTGCTGGCCCGGCTTAAATATCTGGCCGGATGTCACTCGCACATATCTGACTCTGCTCAGGAAGGCGCTTTCAGGCAGGCTGATTTTGATGTCAGATTGTCAACCTTTCCGACCGATCATGGTGAGCGCGCGGCCTTGCGCATTATAACCGCCCTGGCTTTTCCAGATGTTGCATCGCTGGGGTGGGGCGCCGGGCAGGCCGAAAACTGGCTGGCCAGATTGCAGAGCAATCGTGGCCTTTTCATAATCAGTGGAGCCGTCGGCAGCGGCAAGACCACAGCCATGTATGCAACGCTGTCTGAGCTGGCAGCGAGCGACAGAGGACTGCGGGTGGTCACTGTCGAAGACCCGGTAGAGGCCAGAATTCCAGGAATCTGCCAGGCTTCGCTCGATTCGACCCGCGAAAAAGATCTGGCCGTCGCCTTTAAACATCTGCTCCGTCAGGATCCCGACGTCATAGCCCTGGGTGAAATACGAGACAGTGCCTGTATAAAAGAAGCTCTGCAGGCCGCGCTTTCCGGTCATCTTATTCTGGCCACTTTTCATGCCGGTTCGCCGGCTGAGGCGGTTGACCGCATCAGGCAGATGGGTATCGAAGATTATCTTGTTTTATCGGGTCTGCGCGGTATTCTTCATCTTGAGCTCAAGAATACCGGTTCAGGTCTGCAGCCATTGGCTGAACTGGTCGTATGTTCGGGCGATAGCCCGCAGGAGTCGAAATGAACGCGGCAGGCATGTTTTTGAACGGAGAAGCAGTTCGCCGGCTGTTTTTCGGCAGTTCAGAGAGTTTTATGGAGCTCGGTCTGTTGATGCGCAAAGGCATTCCCATGGCCGAAGCGCTCTACAGCGTATCGCGGTCGGCGCGTTCACACCGCCTGAAAAATGCGGCAAACCTGGCAGCGCGACGCCTCAGCAGCGGCGAAAGCAGCGATAAGGTTTTTGCCGGAAAAGACATGTCGGCTTTTCCGCCAGAAGTGCGTTACATTCTGGCAGCCCCATTACAGGATAAAACGCGTGGCATGCTTATCACAGAAATTCAGCAGCGGCCGGCAACCGATTTGAGCTTTGAAGCTTCTCTGACTTACCCGGTTTTCAGCCTGTGCTTTGGCACTTTGACGATTATGTCGCTTTATATATTCGTTTTTCCACAGATGCGCGAAATCTTTCGCGGCCTGCGGATACAAAGCAGCC
>CAZMWO010000779.1:0-1806 GCA_964569565.1 uncultured bacterium
CGGTGCTGATTTCGCCGCGAATGACGATAAGAGTCACGTCGCTGCCTTTGGGTCTGACGTCTATTTTTACTTCCATAACAACCCTCCCGGTATACGGTAATTTCGACCCTAAAACTAACTCATCTTTCTCTTATATGCAAGAGAAAGACGAGTTAAAAAGAAAAGGGGAATCCAGTTTGGGTTTTACACTAGAACTTTTTCGAGGCCGAAATCCTGTGTGCATCGCCGAGAGTTTCGTCGGCGTATGAGTAGTCGAACCGCCAGGTGTCGAGTTTGAAGCTGGCACCGAGGGTCAGGTCGCCGTCTTTGCTGCCGAGGCGAAGGGCTGCGTAGTCCTGCAACCACCATTCAGCACCGGCGAACAGCTTGGCATCCATGTCTTCGACTTTGTTGATGTCGGCGGCCAGGGTCAGGTTCGAGCGGGCCTTGTAGGCGACGCCAAAGGTCGTAGTGACCGGTACGTCGTCTTTATGCTTGGAAGCGGTGTTCCATTCAAGGGTTTCGCCGAGGTCGCGGATCGACAGGCCGAGAGTCGTCTTTTCGCAGGCTTCATAGAGGAAGCCGAAATCGAGACCCCAGCTGCTGGCTGAGTTGGTGAACAATTCATGTTTGAGATACTTGACGTTGACGCCGCCGTAAAATTTGTCAGAGAGTTTGCGGGCGTAAGAACCGAAAGTGTTCTTTTCGCTGTCTTTGAAATAGCTGAAAATCCAGACGTTGTTGCCGGGGGTGTAGCTCTGATCGGCTGCGGTAGCAGGCTCATCTCCAGTCAGCGCCAGCCCGTCGGTTCTGCTGGTTGCCGTTCTGGTTTCAGGAATGCCGTCAACACCGAAGGTCATGTGCGACAGTGCAACCACTCCGGTCTTTTTGCCGCTCTTATCCTTGAGGATATGTGCGTAGTTGAAGAAGTTGTATTCGCGGTCCATGGTCAGGTCGGCATGCATGAAAGAACCTTCCGACTGCTCGAGTCGGGCAAGGCCGGCCGGATTCCAGAACGCGGCAGTCGAATCATCGGCAAGCGCGGTGAAGGCGCTGCCCATGCCGAGTGCTCTGGCGCCAACGCCCATCTTGAGGTAGGCTCCAGCCTGCCCGGCAGATTCGGCAAAGGCGGTGCTCATGGTTCCTACGCTGAGAGCAGCCAGGAAGAGCGTCTTTAAAACCTTTTTCATATTGTTTCCCCTTACGAGTCGATAGAACTGGATATCATTCTATTCGGCAACTTTTTGATATTTATGAACGATATTTGTAAAATTTTCATATCAGCCTTCGCGACCTCAAATCAGAGTTTCACAGGGTAAGTCCGAGATCGAGCAGAGTCTGCTTGATCTGGGAGACCGAGCTGTCGTTTGAATTATCCTGAGCAATGGCGAGGTTCAACTGGCTTCTGGCTTTGTCGGTTTCATCATTCCAGAAATAGCAGAAGGCAAGCATGGCTCGTGTTTCAGCGCTGCTCACTCCAATCGGGTGGTCTGATTTCGGCGTGAAGTTGTATGCGCTGTTAGAAAGGCCAACGCTTTCAAGCAGGCTCTTTGCCTGAAGAATGCCGGCTTTCTGGCCTCTCTGAATGAGAACTGCCGCCAGTCCGACTTTTGCCGCTCCGGCAAGATCGCCGGAAGAGAGCGCGATTTTGATGACCTCCCACGTCTGCCCGACCACTTCGCCGATGGCTTTGAACGCCGTGCCGAAATCGGCGGCAAGACCGCGCACCCCGTCGGCACACATGTCCCACGCTCCGGTGAGTTTCCACACCGCCGCGACCAGCACACCCAGCGCCGCAGCGACGATGAATGCCGGACTCGAAATCGC
>CAZMWO010000780.1:0-1801 GCA_964569565.1 uncultured bacterium
GAGCATAATCAGGGTGCTTTCGCGGTTTGTTCGATAGAATATCAGCGCTATGGCAAGCTTATGCGCAAATTCAGACCTGTGCCCGGCCTCAATCTGTCGCGTGAAGCCGCCTGGATAACTAATTCTAATTTCCCGGTTTCCGGCGAAAAGCAGATCGGCCAGGCTCGGGTCAGCTTCGAAGGGCGCCCCGGCATACTTCAATTCAACAGCTTTTTAATTGCCCTCGCTCTGCAAACTCCCATAGAACGAGCAACAGCATCGATCAGGCACTATCTCTACTACTTCATGGCGCTGGCGATTCTGCTGTTCATTCTGATCGGCTACCAGACCTCGTCTGACATTATGATTCCGGTGCGGGCGCTCAGTGAAGGCATGCGGCATATCAGCCGGCAGAATTACTTCTATCGCATAAATCTCGATCGCAACGACGAGCTTGGCCTGCTCTGTGCCTCTTATGACCGCTTTGCCAAAGGCCTTGCCGAGAAAGAAGTCATGGGAAAAATGCTTTCACGCAGAGCGCAGCGCGCAATGTCGGCCGGTTCCGATGCCAGTGAGGTGCTGACCGGCAGCAAGCGTGAGTTCGTGCTGATCTTTGTTGGCAGCGTTGATTTTGCGCAGCGTCTTGGCGGCGAAGGAAACGCTGAGCTCTTTAAGAGCCTTAAAGCACAGGTGGCCATGCTCTGCCGCATCATCATCGAGAATGGTGGCGATATCGACAAACTCATGGGCGACAAGATTCTCGGTATCTTTGAAGCAGAAGGCAGCAGATCCGCCTCAGCACGCCAGGCTGCGATCAACGCAGCACGCGCGATCATGCATGCCGAGCAGGCCGGCAACCTGCAGTTTCCTGTCGCCATAGGAGTTAACGCCGGCGAAGTTATCAGTGGCATGCTCGGCTTCGGCGCCAAACGTGACTTTACCGTCATCGGCGACGCCGTCAACGTCAGCGCCCGCATCGAAAAAGAAGCTGAAAAGCTGCCACAAAAGCGCTGCCTGGTCTCACACGACTTCGTCAGCGGCCTTTCTGATACCAGCAGTTTCAAGTTGCACTCAGAGGCAGCACTCAAAGGCAAATCCGCCACCCTGAAACTCTACAGCCTCACCTGACCCGCGCGGCGTCAAAAAGATGGTTTGTATTGCTGGTGGAATTATGTTATTTACTCATGACATTTTGTGCGCGACTGCGTTTGAACAGGCAGAAACTAAAGAGGAGCCGGCTGTGAACAAAGACTATTTCAAGAGCTTTCCTGATGAAAATGGCTATTTTGGCGAGTATGGTGGAGCTTATCTGCCGCCGCAGCTGGTCGAGCACTTCAAAGAAATCACCCATTCTTATCTGACCATCTCGAAATCACACCGTTTCATCTCTGAACTGCGCTCGATACGCAAGCATTATCAGGGGCGCCCCACCCCGGTCTACTTTGCCGAACGCCTGTCGAACAGCCTTGGCGGCGCCAGAATTTATCTGAAGCGCGAAGACCTCAACCACACCGGCGCGCATAAGCTCAATCACTGTATGGGTGAAGCTCTGCTCGCCAGCTATATGGGCAAAAAGAAGCTCATCGCCGAGACCGGCGCCGGGCAGCACGGAGTCGCTCTCGCCACCGCAGCCGCCTATTTCGGGCTCGAATGTGAGATTCACATGGGCGAAGTCGATATCGAAAAAGAACACCCCAACGTCGTACGCATGAAGCTGCTCGGCGCAAATGTAATCGCGGTTAAAGAAGGCCTGCGCACACTCAAGGAAGCGGTCGATTCTGCTTTCGTCGCCTATCTGAAAGACCCGATCAACAGCATGTAC
>CAZMWO010000781.1:0-1799 GCA_964569565.1 uncultured bacterium
GACCGGCAGCTTATAATCAGAAAAAACGGCCGGAGGCTGCAAGCGATGAAAAAAAATCTGGGGCTGACAGTACTGTTGCTGACAGCTATTCTGTATTTCACCCTGCAGGTGCATGGAGAAAGCCTGCCTGAACTGGAAAGAGCCAGTGATACCGTTCAGGTTCAAACGGTTGCCGACCTTGCAAAGTCTCCAGAAGCAGCGTCTGATATTGAAGAAGAGTTTACCGACGCAGACGTTATCGAAGACATCACACCTGAAGCCCACAGTGCGACATCTGACAGCGCCGACAGCGCTACAGAGTCGAACGACGAGCCGGCAGACACAGAAAATGAATCTGAAGAATCACCCGACGAAACCTCAGAGAGATTGACCGAAGCTGATGCCGAGGCTAAGGCTGACGCTGAGCCAGAGCCAGAACCAGAACAAGTACCGGAAGAGCCAGACCCGTTTGCAGCTGAGCCTTATGCGCAAAGCTCTTTAAAAGATATCGAAGAGTATTTTGAGCGCTATCACGAGCTGTCTGAGCAGTCGGCAGAATTCAGCGAGCGTGCTCTTGCAATAATTGCCGGCAGCAGCGAAGACCGCAATTTTCGCCGGCAATGCGAGTTTTTGACCCGGGGGACCGGCCATAATGTCTACGCCGTCGGGTTGGCGCTCATAATCATGCCGAGACTTCTCGAAGTCAGTAATCTGATCATCGAAAATTCGATTAAAACCCTGATGCAGACATTCACCGATGAACTGATCAGCGAACCACTGGCGCGCGAAATCAGACTGAGCGAACTGGGCAATCATCTCGACAGTCAGGCCGGACTGGCAACGCTTTTGCGTCAGCTTTCGCTTAAAATCAGCAACTTCTGCGACCATGTCGAGCTGCAGAGCTCGCGCCGCCATGTTCAGGGCCGCACGCCCGAGTTTCTGCGCGCCGCCAACCGCGACATGATCGCGTTGCTCAGACAGCAGCGCGCAAAACTCGAGACTCTGTTGGCCCAGCTCGATCTGCATCATCAGTTCTGCCAGGTTAATCTCGAGTATTTTCTGGCAGTCAGCGACCACGCTCCTGCGGTAATGCAGGGTTCACAGATTGGCCGCATGCTGCGCAGCTGCCTCGACTTCGCCGTCAGTCTGCGCAACTACCGCGCGGAATACGGCGAATTCACACACAAATTTACGATTCTCATAGAGACCCGTCAGGCCGATGTCGAAAAGCTCGTCGGCAACAATTCGCGCCGCAACGCCCGCATCGCCGGTTTTACCGGCAATTTTCCGGCACGCGATCGCGACGACATGCCAAAACCGGAATTTTCAGCAGTCGAGACGTTGCAGCAGATATTTGCTCTGCTCGACGCCATGCGTGAGCAATCAGAACGACTGATTCGCGATGATTCTTCAGTCAGCAGCGCCAACAATCAGATTGCCCCGGAAACCTTCAAACAGCTCAAAGACGAACTGTGCCGACACCTCGACTCAGCCAGCTGGCCGATAAAACCACTACCAAAGCCCGAAAAGACTTCTGAGCCTGAAATTGATAGCGATCTTGAGCCTGACGTTGCTGCCGATGCAGATGAAGATGAAGTGACGGAACCACTGAACTAAACGACCGCTTCATCGACTAGCCCCCTGTCACATAAGAGTCATAGGATTCATTGTCATTGCGAGGAGGGCGCCAGCCCGACGAAGCAATCCCATGGACAAAGAGATTGCTTCGCTTCGCTCGCAATGACAAATCACACCCATATTCAAGCTTGACAGACCACTAGTCCTCTGTCACATTTGAATTATATGATTGATTGGCAATG
>CAZMWO010000782.1:0-1789 GCA_964569565.1 uncultured bacterium
GAACAACAGCGCAAAAATCAATAAAATGGAAATGTAACAACAATGTTTCATTAAAGCCTCCATAAGATACCTGATAGTGTAATCTTTAACGTGTTATATCAGGCCCGGATTTAGAAATCAACAACCCAACCGGATAAGCCATTCTACTCTCAAACCCCTCAAATTTAAACCTCTCACTACAAATAAATATTTCGGTTGAAATAAAAAAGCCCCCATTTCAGGGGGCTATCATAAGATGCTTTATTACCAGATTTTGGCCAGCTTCTCTTTCGATTTGATAGCGGCCGGAGTGTCAGGATACAGGGCAATTGCTCTGCGGAAATAGTTGTCGGCAGTAGGGTCATCGCCAAGAATTTCGTAACATTCGCCAGCCTGGAAAAGTGCTTCAGAAGCGTAGCTGTTGGTTGGGTATTTCTGCTGGAACCAGGCGAAGTTATTGGCGGCCTGGCGCAAATACTGACTGTTGGCAACGCTTATGCGGCCATGCTCTTTTTGCGAATGTGCCAGCGTGAAGGTCGCTTCCGGCATCATTTCTGAATTCGGGTAGTAGCGCATGAAGTCTTCGAACAGCCTTATGGCCTGCAGGTAGTTGCGCTGGTCGTATCTGATGCGGGCTTTCCAGAACATCGAGTCGTCAGCATACATTGAACCCGGAAACCGTTTGAGCAGCTCGTCGAAGTAGATGAAGGCATTGTTGAAGCTGCCGGCGATATATTCGTTATGAGCGCGGTTGTAGAGATCGTAATCGGTCAACTGACCCGAGCCGCCCGGATTGCTTGGCGGCACCGGAACCGGTTGAGGTGGGTTGTAATCAGGATACCCGGGAGTCGAGCTGCCGTTCTGCAGTGCCGTCAGGCGCTGTCTGGCTTCTTCGCAATAACTCGACTGCGGAAATTCATAAACGACTTTCTGGTAGGCTGCGATTGCGCTGGCTTTGTCGTTGAGCTTTTCATAGGTCATGCCAATGACGAACCAGGCATCGTCTACGTATTCGCTGAACGGGTAACGCGCGATGAAATTTCGGAATTCGTTGATGGCGCTGCGGTAATCATAGACTTTTACCAGGCAGTAACCGATGTAATAGGTCGCGCGTTCGGCCTGATGAAAGTAAGAATACTTGCTGCTGACGAGGCGATAGTAATAAAGCGCATTGCCGTAATCAGTGGTGTTGAGATAGGCTTCGGCGACGATGAAGGTGGCTTCCGGAGCACGGTATTCATGCGGATAGCGCTCAAGGAACCTTCTCAACAGCTGTATCGCGTAGGCGTAATTGCTCTGAAAATAAGCATTTCTTCCGTTTTCGAACAGTTGATCCGGAGATTCATAGCCAGGATAACCAGGATTGCCGGGGTAATTCGGGTTCCCCGGGTAATTCGGATTGCCTGGATATGTCGGTGGCGTTGGCGGTGTCGGCTGCGTCGGCTGCCCGGGCCATGAATCAACCCGCGCTGCCGCAAAAATATCGTTAACCAGGGCGTTGCCGGTATTGAACGCAAAACCCGGTGTCAACGCCAGAATCATCAGGCCCAGAACAAGAACTCGATGCATACTTCTCATCTTCTGTTCTCCTTATTTCTCTCACTAGCTTATTATCTGTCTATCGGCTCCTCGCCATCATTTCACCAGCTGTAATATCGTTCTCGTAATCGTAATCGTTCTCGCTCTGCTTTGCTTCAGTGAAGCTGGGTAAGTGACTTTTTTCGTCAGGCTTACATATTGGTCTACAATTGCAGAACTCGGTATAAAACTTCATTAAGGGCGCAGGCGGGTTTCTCTTGAGCGAAAACTT
>CAZMWO010000783.1:0-1787 GCA_964569565.1 uncultured bacterium
CGTGCTCGTGCTCGTGCTCGTGCTCGTGCTCGTGCTCGTGCTCGTGCTCGTGCTCATATTCGTGCTCGTAATCGTAATCGTAATCGAAAATCTCGATCATCGCGAACTACATGTATTCGTTGTGATCCGTATATACTGGCGGGCCGTCATGCTGTCGTCTCGAATTTTCGAGGTAAGCCAGGCTGTTTACCAGTTTTGTTCGTCTGATTCCCAGTGTTTCGGTGGCCAGTACCCTTGCGACAATTTCGGGGGCGTTCTGGCAGCGTTTCTTTGCCTCTTCGAAAACGGCTTCGATAATGACATACGATGGTTCGCCCGAGTCTGGCAGTTTGTGTTTTTCGAGAATTTTTGTGAGTTCTGCATAGCCCAGCGTCGCTTTTATGCCCTGCCATTCAACTTCGACATGCCGCAAACAGGCGTTTTGCGGAAAAGCTGGAAAATCCGGCAGCTGCCGCACCAGAACTGCAGCACTCGCAGGTGTCGGGGCATCTGCCTCGACCATTATCACCGGCGGCGGTAGAACAAAAGGCAGCTGCAGCGCTTCCAGAGAGCCGCCAGTTTCGAGTATTCTGGTAATTTCCCGGCAGAGCAGAGTGAAGTTGTCGCGCGTCATCTCAGGAAAGCAGGCCTGCGATAATGTTGCCTCGACCCTGGCAAACAGCTGTGGATCAGCCGCTACAAACCCTTTAATCTTGTCCCAGAATTCAAGCAGAACATAGTTGCAGCCGACCGTATTTTTGAGAACTTTTACCAGACTGCCGCACTGCATAAACCATGCAATGTTAAGAAAGTTTCTGCTACCTAACGCATCACAGGAGTCGGTAAGCGTCGGCAGCCAGACTTCGCTGTTGAGAAGCGAATTTTGCTCGGTTATCAGAACGCGTACAAGGTTAAAGACTTCGGCCCCCTTGAGTCTGGTGATTGCAGCAGCTTTATCAAGTGCTCCCAGCAGGTTTTCAGCTTTTACCAGATTGTTGTTCACCATCACGGCAAGAAGGCTCACCAGCGCCTGGGCGTCGCGTTTCGAGCTGATCATACTGTCTATGACATCGATATTTTCTCGCACGGCTTCATGTACAGCGGAGTCAGCCAGTGACAAAAAACGCAGCAGAGTGCGCGGGTGCTCAGAAAGGCGTTTGTGCAGGCGGCTTGCGCCTATGCCATACTCGTCGACCAGCTTCCCCGGATCAGATTTTGCTGCGACAAAGCGTCTGAGAACCGTATCGGGCAGCATCTGCAAGGTCACATCGTATGAGGCCCGGTAATCGGCCAAAACGGCGAACAGATCTTGAAGGTCGTTGCCATTCTTCAGAACCGGAGCGAGAAGGTCGGCGTGCACCTCGAACAGGTTGCCATAAAGGTTTTTGCCTGTCTGATCCTGTAACGCGGCGGCGAAATGTCTGTTTTCTTCGACCAGCTTTTTATACTGCCGCAGCAGCTTTGCAAGCGCATCGCAATAAGAATCTGCCTGGTTCATCTGCCTCTTCTTCTACTCGAAACAATAAGCTCATCTCTCGTGAGCATATCACCAGCACAAAGCATCAGCAAGATGTAACTTTAGCCTGAAATCTTTGCCGGGGCTTCACACAAATAGTTGTCGGGCGGGCCGGTCTGGTGTAATATCTCATCTCACTTTTATGCAGAATAAAGACTGGTTCTGGCTGTTAATACTCTCGATAATCTGGGGCAGCGCGTTCATGTTCATCAAGATCGCGCTGCGCGAGTTGTCGCCATTTATGATCGTTTTCAGCCGACTCGTCGCCTCAGCGGGCATCATGCTTCTGGCC
>CAZMWO010000784.1:0-1779 GCA_964569565.1 uncultured bacterium
CTCTTCATAAGCAGGGTAGATGTCAGCAAGCCAATCCCAGAAGGTTTTGCCCTTGACATTCAGGAAAGTTCCCTCTTTGAGGTATCTGGCAATGTCGTAATTAGTGAATTCACTGTTGAAATCCTGCAGAACCAGACGTTTTTCTTCGCCAAGCTCCTTCATCATGACAGCCATATCAAGATTCTTCTTGATGGTGGCAACCATAAGCACTGTATCAGCAGCTTTCTGGGCAATTGACAGCGGATCGTAGACCAGAGCCTGTTCAATATCACCCTGATAAAGTTTGATGATATTCTTCGGAGTGGCTTTACCGTTGCTCTTGTTCCAGCGCCAGCCAAAGCCGTTTTTAAGTTTCTTTTCGAGATCGCCATGTTCGCGGTCAGGATCGATATTGTAGCATTCAACCAGCTTTTCAAGCGCCTCGCGGGTGTTTTTGTAGTATTTCAGGTGTTCCTTCCTGATGAAGTCGACCATCTTGTCGCCATCTTTGATACCCTGCTTAACCTGTTCGCGGGCTGCTTTGATCTGTTCCTTGAAATACATCATCTCCTTGATTCCGACCTGGAAAGCATCGCCGTTAAAAGCCTGAATCAGCAGATCTTCGTTCCACACGGCCGTGTCGATACCGACGAGCGGAATATAGTTGAACGGTGACTGTTCCATGCGCAGTCCGACAACGTCAAAGATACCGCCGCGATAGTTGTTGGCGGTAATCCAGTTCTGATACTTCTTGATCAGCACGTAATCGGGGTTAAAGAAAACCTTGAGGATGTTGTATTCTTCGATGGTTTTCTTGTAATCACGCGACTGAATCTTGTCGCCGGCCCAGCTGACGTAGGTCATCGGGTTGATGGCATGACCGACCTTGCCCCAGAAACCGCGTTTGGCAGCCTTTTCGGCTTCGGCTTCGGTGGGTTTCCATGACATGTAGTCAGCTTTCATTGCCCAGAGTTCCTGCAGGCGTTCCATGCCGAAATCCGGCAATGAGAAACCTTTGCGGCTGTAGTAGCTGACAAGCACGCCCTGTTTTTCGAGTTCTGCGTAAACGCGCAGGTTCTTCTCGTGAATGGCACGCTGCTCTTCGTCTTCAGGAGCCTGGCTCTTGACGAAGTCGCCGTAGTTGGCTTCAGTAACCAGCAACGCCACCGCTTTTTCGTTGGGGTCGAGCTGGGCCCGGTTATCGTAGAACGACTTGAATTCAGGATCGTTCTCGTAGAGATACCAGTATGAGCCTTTGTATGCTGATTTCCAGCGCTTATTGTAATCGCCGAGCACGTTGCCGATAATGGTGAGCGCAGTCCAGATAAGGGCAAGAGCGCCAATTACCTGACCGACGACCGGAATGCAGAACATGGCGACGAGAGCGGCAGAACCGAGCGCGAGGCCCACGTAGTTTTTGACCAGCGAGTATGAGCCGTAGCGGCCGCCCTTGCGGTCTTCAGAGGTGACGATACCATAGGTATCGAGCGCGATTCCAAGCACGCACAGGCCGATGCCGACGGTATGGCCCCAACCTTTGGCGTCGCCGATGACGGCAGCACCCTTGTTGGTATTGATACCGGCTTTTTTGGCAACGGCTTTGTAGGTTTCCTGATTTTCAAGACCGGTTTTACGGGCTACCCAGCGCCAGTAAGAGTAAAAACCTTCGCCGGGGCCGGCTTTATAACCGCAAGGAGGAGCACAATGACTCAGAAAAGTCGAAACATTCTTGGCGCTGAAGGTCTTCTGCACATTCGAAGCGACCTTGCCCATGCGCTGAAAACCGTTCATCAGATTGGC
>CAZMWO010000785.1:0-1774 GCA_964569565.1 uncultured bacterium
CAGCCATACCCAGCTGCTCACGCTCAGTGATTATACCCAGATCAGCCGTTATCTTCTTGAATCTTATGCCGGCGATGTGTTGCAGCAGATAAATCTCGACGTTAACAAACCCGGTTCTGAATTATACAAAGCGTTTCGGGCGCCTCCGTCGAACCGTGAACTGAGCACCAGTTTTTACAAACAGTCGGGCATGCTCAGCGAAATGGCTGAAGAACTGGGCGTCGAAATTCAACTTCCCCCGACAATTACCTTTACCGGCTCTGAAGAAATCGGTTACCCGCCTGGTTTTGAATGCCCACCAAGTCTTAAGGGAACGGAAAAGCGTGGTCTGCTCGAAATAGTCTGTCGTGCCAAATTTTATGGCCGCATGTATACTTTGCGGGTGCAGTATCCTTTTACTGTGGTAATGCGGATGACGCCGGTTCTTAAAGACTTCATTCTTTTTGCCGACAGCATTGCCCGCGAGCATGGCGAAGACAAAATCGGGCCAAACGATAATCTCAATATCATGCTGACGCGAGATGGCAAACACCCTGTCGATTTTGACAGCGGGATCGTCAACCATAACCGCATGCGCCCTGGCAACAAGTATCGTCCGATGATCATGCTGCCACCTCTTGATCCTGTAGAATACGCTTCAGCAGCTGTTTCGGGTAAGATTTTTCTGGGGCCGGCCGATGACTCGATATTTCTTAATCTGGCCGGCGATACGCGTGAAGAAGAGGTCGATACTGTCGGCCAGGCCGGCAGCGGGTTGGTAAGGGCCAGTTCCGGTGAAATGTTTCTGGTGTCTCCAGATACATTCAAGGTTTACGATACCGCCTCAAAGTATCAGTACATGACGGTATTTCAGAAACCCGACGGTAAAGCAGTCAGGATGATGGGCATGGAAGTGCCCATCAAATACAATCAGCTCGCCAAGATGGGTATTCTAGGCTTTTCACATGAGATAGTGCCGCAGTATTCTGAGAGTATTTTTTCGGGCGCAGCTTATACGATTGAAAACTTTTTGAACACCGGCACTGCTGCCAGTGAGTTCTGGCGTAAGCTCAAAGATGGCGGTTCCGGCTACGGAGAAGGTTTTATGGCCCTTTCCAGCGGCCTGAAGCTGATGGGTCTCAAACCTGACGATATCAATTTCGGGCACGTCAACCGGCAGGTTTTTGGTAACGTGCTCAGTCGTTTTTTCGTGATAACCTTCTGGTGGCCTCCTTCCGGGGGAGGCGTGCCGCTCAAGTATGACGAAAACCGTGATCCTGACGACTTTCCGACGACAACGGTCAGTTTGTATACTTACAAATTCGAGCCTTTATACGCCAATCTGAAATTTCAGGATTTCATGTCGAGAATGGTTTCCGGCAAGAACTGGAACCCGCGTATGAGCAGTATAGACAATCTTCCTGCCGGCTTCATGCCATACAACTATGATCCCGATGATAAAAAGAAGCGCATTCTTGATAATACCAGGTTTGAAGCTGCCGACGGGTTCAAAGCCGGCGACCGTCTCGACCGCATGTTGCGCAACTGGTTTCGCGTCAACACCGAAAATACTCCGCCGATGAATGGCATCGAAGTTCGTCTTGGCCGAACTTTTGCGAGCGGCGATGAGTTTCTTGAAGCGGCAGGTGTTGCCAGCGGCAAGTTCATGGTTAACGGCGTCGTTTATGTTTCCGGGCCTTTGAAAGTTCCCAGACTCGACATGAAGAATGAGGACATCGGCGGCGGCGTGATTCTTGGCGGGGCAGGCGACGACGGCTCCGTCATCCTTAAGGCT
>CAZMWO010000786.1:0-1759 GCA_964569565.1 uncultured bacterium
AGAATAAACCGTTTCGCAGAGCTGGTTCTGGACAGCCTGGAGAGCGGCTTCGACCGCCGAAGTATCGCCATAGATGGCGATGAGAGTCATATGAGTCGGACAGACGCCGCGGATCTCGGCAACCTGCACGGCAGCAGCTTTTTCTGCAATATCAGAAGCGGCAAGAATAGCCGCGACTGTGCCCTGTATCAGGCCTACAGCGTCGGGTGGGTTTTTATACTCGACAAAGTATCCGCCGGCTACCCGGCGATTTTCGAGTATCGCCCAGAAGCCTTTTGAAGGCCTTTTCACCAGCCTCAGACTTACACCTGGAGTTGTACGATTCACACAAATACTCCTGCATCGTTTTCAGTTATTATAGCACATTCATGCTACTGCTGCAGCCCGCACTAATCAAGCCGGTAAAAACGGAGGCAGTACTTAAACAGAAGCTCATTCAAAATTGCAACCTGGCTGAAGGTCGGAGCTGAGAAAGCGGATCATCAGAGCGCCCTTATATAATTTCTCAGCCAACGTTATAAATTGATCAGTTAACCAGAATAGGCAGAGAGTTAAGCAGAAAGAGTGTAATGCCGATACCTGCAGGCGTATTGAAAAGTTTATCAGCGAGTAACTGTTTTAATAAGCTCTGTTTGAGGAATGCATAAGCAACCAATCGGCAGAAGGATAAGATGAACGCGAGGTTTAATATGGCTGAACAACAGGTAGAAACTGGTCTGTCGCAGCAGGCCGGTGAATGGGTAAGAAGTTTTGGTCTGATTCCGCACCCGGAGGGTGGTTTTTTTTCAGAGGTTTATCGTGCAGAAGGCATTATTCCGGCTGGAGTTCTGCCGGCACATGGCGGTGAGCGGGCTTTTTTGTCGTCTATCTATTTCATGCTGCCGCCCGGCGATGTGTCGAGGTTGCATCGGTTGAAGTCCGATGAAATATGGTATCACCATGCCGGTGGCCGTCTCAGTATTCATCAGATAGACCATGAGGGCCGGCACGGCGTTTTTAAGCTTGGCCGTAATTTCGCAGCCGGTGAGCGTTTACAGGTAGTGATCAAAGCCGGCAACTGGTTCGGGGCTGTCGCTGACGCCGGCGAAGAAGCGCTGGTCGGCTGCGCCGTCGCGCCAGGGTTTGATTACAGCGATTTTGAACTGGCAAAATGCCATGAGCTGCTCGAAGCTTATCCAGCACTGGAAAAGCTGATCTGTCAGCTGACCTGATTTTCAGCAGGCGACTTTTTTTATTACCGACGGCTGCAGCCATTCGCGGATGCGCTCTTTGAGACCGGCAACATCGACTTTAAGCAGATGGCGCAGCTCGCTCTGGCTGCCATGCTGAACGAAATTATCAGGAATACCGATGCGCAGCATGCCTGCACTATGCCCCATTTCTATGGCGTGCTCGGCAATCAGGCTGCCAAAGCCGCCAGGCAGAGTGTTCTCTTCTATGGTGATCATTGGAATGCGCCTGTTAACGATACTGGTAAGCATATCAAGATCGAAAGGTTTGATAAAACGAGGGTTGATTACGCAGGCACTGATTCCCTGGTTCTCAAGTATTCCGGCGGCTTCGAGTGCCGGGTGCAGCATGTGGCCAAGTGCCCATATCGCGATATCTTTGCCTTCTCTGACAATTTCGGCGCGACCGCAGACTATCTGCTGGCGGTTGTCAGCGCTGTCTTCGCAACCGATGCCAGCTCCGCGCGGATAACGGATCGCAACCGGACCATTCTGTTCGGCGGCGTAGGCCAGCATCTGTTCGAGTTCGA
>CAZMWO010000787.1:0-1759 GCA_964569565.1 uncultured bacterium
GATTCCTACGCCAGGGAAAGAAACCGTCGAATTCGGCGGTAACACCACCTGCATCGAAATCATTACCAGCAGCAGTGAACGCATCATCTTCGATGCGGGCACCGGAATTCGCATGCTGGGCCTCGAATTGATGAAAACTGAATTTGCCCATGGCAAAGGCAAAGCTCACATCTTCTTCACGCACTCCCACTGGGACCACATCCAGGGCTTCCCCTTCTTCGCACCGGCCTATATCGGGCGCAAGGATATGCAGGGAAACCGCATCAGCGACTGCTGCAACGAATTCAACCTCTACGGCGCGGCTGATGTAGGCGACCGCCTCGAAGCGACTTTGCGCGGTCAGATGGACAACTACTATTTCCCGGTCGATCTCAACTATCTTTCATCGTATATCAATTTCAGGACTCTCAAGGATAACCGCATCACCATTGGTGATACCACGATATCAGCTCTGAAGCTCGTACATCCGAACGGCGTGCTGGGTTATCGCATAGAAGACAGCAAATCTTCGGTGGCACTTGCGACAGATTGCGAACACCCCTCTGACGGTTCAATAGACCAGAATCTGCTTCGCCTGGCTGCAAACGTCGATGTTCTTATTTACGACGGCCAGTACACACCAGAAGAGTATGCACCACATAAATACGACCTGCCCGGCCCTGGGAAACAGGGCTTCGGCCACTCAACTGCCGAAGAGGGCATTCGTGCCGCCAAGGCCGCCGGAGCCAGACGACTGGTCATAACCCACCACGAACCACTTCACAATGATGAATTTTTGCGGCGCATGGAAGAGAATGCCCGAAAGCTTTTCGATTCAGCCGAATTCGCACGCGAGGGCATGAAAATAGAATTGTGATAATATCTGCGTTTTTTGTAGTTGCAGCAGATATTGATTGTGGTATGATGTGCATACCATGGGGAAGCCATCTCTTCTAACACCCGTATATTTCTTCAGCTCTATAAGAGCAGGTTCCGGCAAGTCAACCATGCTTGCCAACCTCGCGATTTATCTGAACAATATCAATCAGCGGATCGCAATCGTCGATCTCGACTCTGATACCCCGCTCAAACTCAAAACCACTTTTCCCCGCTCAATAAGTCTGCAGGAGTATGCAGACATCTCGCTGATCTCACAACATCAGGACTCACGCTACCAGAAAAATTTTTATTTCACCGAGACCAGCCTGATTTCATATTTCCCCGCCCAGAAGCTCAAAGACGCATCGATGCTGCTCAGCGATACCACCCTGCGTGACTTCTTCATTCAGATCACCGCATGTTTCGATACGGTCATGGTTAATTTTCCCGCAGGGCCGCAACATTCACGGCAGGCTTCTCAGCTGCTGGCCCGTCAGCACCTGTGGCGCGGCAAGAGTCCCGTATCGATAATTGTTGCACAGTCAGACGAAAAGAGCCTGGTTAGCCTCGATGCTCTGATCTGCGAAAATCCGGCTTTTTATTATCAGCTCCAGGAAAACACGCTGCTTCTTTTCAACCGGGTGCCCGCGACAGTAGAAGACCAGAAACTGGCTGAAAATACGCTTAACAGCATGGAACTGCGCAGTCTTTTCAATTTCCCCACCACTTTTGTGACCGGGATCAACGAAGAGTTTCCACATCAGCGTCAGGTGGCAGCTCCAATGGTTCTCGAGCAAAATACGGTCATGCACCAGACGGTCGCCGGTCTGCAAAGATTGCTGACCAGTACAGTCAGAAGCCCGGGCCGAGCATTATTTGAGCAGACCAGCGATTACCAGCC
>CAZMWO010000788.1:0-1758 GCA_964569565.1 uncultured bacterium
TGCTCTCGGCTCCGGGATTTTGAGGATTTCGATCGGTGGCAGCAGCACTTCAGAAGTGGGTTTCTGCTTCTGACTTTGCGAGGCATATTTGCCGGTCTTGATTTCCTTGTCGATCAGGTTGTCTTCAAGACAAACAGGCTCTTCATCAATTTCTGTTTCATGAGAAACCTCATCAGAAGCGGCTGTGTGTACCGAATTGTCGACACATCCGTCTTCTGAAGCCGAGTCTGTCGACTCATTTTCTTCGTCATCATCAAAACTGACCAGTACTCTCAGTTCTTCATCATCTGCCGGTTCATCTTCACGGCAGGGTGGGGGAGTAGTCAAAGCCGCTGTATTGGCGGCATCAACTATTAGGCAATGGCTCGCAATCTGGCTGACCTGAAACTGTATGGCGGCTTCGCCAGTTTTGGCAGAAATGCCATTGTCTGGAGTTTCCAGATTGTCCTGCCAGTGTCGGGGGACCGGAATAACTGTTGCTTCTTCTGCTTCGGGGCCGTGTGTCTGCTTCGCAACAGGCTCGTCATCTTCATCGTCGAGATCTTCAAGTTCGCCGGCGGGTTCTGCGGCCACCCGCGGCTTGAAAGATAACAGCCGGCCAAGCTGTCTTGCCGGGTCGATATCCTGTTCTGAAAAGAATTGCCGGGTTTGCCGATAAACCGCGGCCAGCAGGTCTGCTGTGGTTTTGACTGCGCCAATCACCATTGAAAGAAGGCTGAGTGTGATCTCCCAGCAGAAAAACATAAATCTTGTCGTCAGGCTCGCAACGATCAGAGATGCGGCAAGAATATCCTTGTAAAGAATGTCCAGGGCAAAAATCATTGACGACAGGAGTAGAAAGCTGAACAGAACCTTGCTGGGAACCGGACCGAAAACCCCGGAAAACAGGTTTAGTGCATAAACTCCGGCTTTGCCGCCTTCCAGGCCGAGAAGACCCAGTCCAAAGAACATTACTCCACCGATGCCGGCAATACGCCAGCCGATGTTGGTGAATGGTCTCTCGAGAAAACGCTGTATGCCGAGCAGGCCGATCATAGCCGGCAATATATAGACACCCATTCCCAAGTGAACCATGCAGCTGTTGACCAGCCCGGGAACTTTTGACGAGCTGAGATAGTGCAGCAGCGAAAGCGTGAATGCGCTTATCCCTACCAGCACCAGACCGGTTGCCTCGCTGCGCTGGCGAGCATCGATGGTTGTCGGCAGCGTTCGAGTATTGCCCTGTCTGGACGTCATTTTCGGCCGGCGCTTTACCGTCTCATTCGTCGGCTTCCTGCTTCTGGTTCGTTCTTTTATGCCGGATTCCGGCAGAAGAATTTTTTTGCTGCTCATCTTATTTGGTGTCCTTGCTATTTTCCGGCGAATTGAATCAGGATAAGGCTCAGAGTGGATACACAGAACAGATAGTAGGCAAAATAGGAAAGTTTCTGTTGCCTGACCATATATACAAGCAGTTTAAGGGCGAGAAATCCTGTAATGACAGAAATCAGAGTTCCGGCCGCCAGCCCGGCGGGATTGACCGACTCCGGAAACCCGGTTTCAATCAGGTCTTTGACTTTCAGCAGAGTGGCCCCGCCAACCGCAGGAATCATCAGCAGAAAAGAGAATCTGGTCGCGTCTTCGCCTTTGATTCCCAGCATGAGCCCGGTTGCGATGGTAGAGCCTGACCTTGATATGCCGGGAGTGACTGCCAGGCCTTGAATCAGGCCGATAACCAGAGATTTCCACCAGGGCAGAGCTTCGAGGCTTTGCTGGTTG
>CAZMWO010000789.1:0-1750 GCA_964569565.1 uncultured bacterium
GCCACATACCAGCTCATCGAATCAGGGCTGATCACAGTGTTGAGATAATCACGGGCTGATCCGGTAAATACGATAAAGCCGGGTTCAAAGGCTGTGGCTGCCGGCTGGGTTATGGTTACGGTCGGAGCAGAAGTCACCCTGACCTGAATTTCTTTGCTGGCGGTTCCGACGCCGTCGGTGACCGATACGGCAATCGAGGCAACCTGGGTAACCCCTGGCGCAAGCGTTGGTGAGCGCCATGAGATGATCGATTCTGTTGCGCTCGACAGCAGAGTACCGCGATCTACCGTCCAGTTGAAGGTCAGAGGCAGGCCCGGCGGGAACTTTGTCTTTGCCTCGTATTGAGCAACCGTATTACCTGAAATCTGGAGTGTCGAAGACCCGACAATATCGACAGCGCGGGTGACCGGGCGCAGCAGAATCTCGCCGGGAAAGCTCACTTCGCCTGAACTGGCGACGTTGATCGCCAGATTGGCGATCGAGGTCAGACGCGGGTAATACTGCCCGTCTTCGCTGGCAGAGAAATAGACGGTAACTGAGGCCGAAACCGACGGAACTGCCCAGTCGGCATAGTCTCTGGCGATATAAGTAAAAGTACTGACGTTGGTAAGCCATTTCGTGGCCATCGGCTCGCCCTCCGGGTCGCTGTAATGGCCGAACAGACGAAGAAAAGCGCTGCCATCATCCGGGTATTTTTCGGTGGTTATGCTTACTATCGGCGCCTTATTGGTAATGCCGGCGGTTGCCAGCGTCAGACCGATGATTTCGACGTTTTCAGGGTTAAAAGTGGTGGCCGGAATATTGAAGGTGAGACCGGAAAGTTCTTTGTCGGCCGGTGG
Source organism: uncultured bacterium (assembly GCA_964569565.1). GTDB lineage: Bacteria > Muiribacteriota > Ozemobacteria > Ozemobacterales > Ozemobacteraceae > Rifleibacterium. Next base: position 840 of record CAZMWO010000789.1, read on the forward strand.
TTCGACTTTGATGGTTCCGGCGGCGGTGGCCGGCATATAAGGCGATAAGTAGTAGCCGTTCGAATCGACAGTGAACTGTTCGCCCCAGAACCAGACCTTGCATTTGCCGACCGGATTGCCGTTGAGATCTTTGATGATCATGCGAATCTGATTTTCAGCAATATCGGGCGGAGTTACATTAACGGAGACGTTCGTTTGCGGAGAACCCTGCGACACGCTCTGGGCGGTAGTCCGCAATTTATAGACCCGGCCGGATAGAGAAGTCACGCGGGCAATTATGCGATAGTTGCCGAATGGAACATTTTCGAAAACGAATTTGCCGTCCTGGTCGGCTCGCGTCGACATGTTAGGCAGTTCTTCGATCATGACGAAAGAATCGAGGAAACGCAGGCTGGGCGAAAATGAACTTATTTCAGGTCGCATGGCGGTGATCGTCTCATCGACCGAAATCGTGCCCGAAATAGTGCCTGAGACAACAACTGGGGTACCCGGCACCAACCCTGTTCCAGCACTACTGCCACCGCCGCCACCACCGCCGCCGCCGCCACAGCCAAGAAATACGAGCAGCACAATCAAACCGGCAAAAAACAAACGCACAGCCATGTCTAAATGATACCCTATGCAGCATCAATAAAGCAATAACCACGGTGTTTTTTATGAGCTGTAGTTTTAAATCAGTGGATTCTGCGACTACGCTCCGCTCCGCGCAGAATGACGGATGAAGGAGGTTTGCGCCGCATGGTTCGCGCAGAATGATGAATGAAAGAGGTTCGCGCCGCATGGCTCGCGCATAATGACGAGATCAGAAGCTGCTTACCGGGTGACTTGCTTAGAATGACAAAGTAGAGGCTGGGGTGCAGAATGGCTCAGTTGATCTTGTCGTATTCTTCGGCGGGGATCGATTCGTCTTT
>CAZMWO010000790.1:0-1340 GCA_964569565.1 uncultured bacterium
GGAAAACATCAATCTCGACAAGATTTTTGCCCAGCTCAAGGCATTTGACAGCAAGATCACCCCGGTCGTCGTTCCCTGGGGCACTTTTGAGAACCTCAAGGGCGTCATCGATCTCATCGACATGAAAGCCTATGCTTACAATGATGACAAGGGCAAAGCCATTGAAGTCAAGGATATTCCGGCTGACCAGCTCGACTACGCTACAGCGTTGCGTGAACCCATGGTCGAATCTATCGTCGAATGTGACGAAGCGCTGATGGAAAAATTCTTCGAAGGCGCCGAAATCAGCGCTGACGAACTGCGCGGCGCGCTGCGCAAGGGCATCGCCAAAAACGAAATCAAGCCTCTTATCAGCGGTATGGCTCTCAAGAGTATCGGCACCGAAAACGTTCTCGACTTTATCGTGAGCTGCTGCCCGTCACCGGCAGACTGCCGCATTCTTCCGGTCTTCAAGGCCGGCACCAACGAAGAAGTCAAACTCACTGCCGATGCCAGCGGCCCGGTATGTGGTTTCATCTTCAAGAAGATCAACGAAATGGCCGGCGACATGATCTTTTTGCGTGCGGTCAGCGGAACTTTCAACCCAGGCGTCGAATATCTCAACACGACTACCGACAATACCGAACGCTTCAGCTCATTCTCAACATTGCGGGGCAAGAACAAGGTCGATGTCGAAAAGGTCGTAGCCGGCGATATCGTGGTTCTGGTCAAGCCGAAAAGCTCGACCCATGGCCACACTCTGTGCGAAAAGAGCAATCAGCTGCAGGTCAAGGTTCCTGAACTGCCGCAGCCAAAGCTGACTTTCGCAGTAAACCCCCGCACCAAACAGGACCAGGAAAAAATGGGCTCAGGCCTCAATACCCTGTGTGCTGACGACGGCGTTCTCTCATACAAATTTGATCCTGAACTCGGCCAGGGCCTGCTTTCGGGTCTCGGCGACACTCACATCGATGTCGCCATCAGCCGCCTGAAATCGCGCTGGGGCGTCGATGTCGATATTTCCAAGCCGAAAATTCCGTATCGCGAAACCATCAAGGGCAAATCACGCGTTCAGGGCAAGCACAAGAAACAGTCAGGTGGTCGCGGTCAGTATGGCGACTGCTGGATCCGCTTCGAACCGAACCCGGGCGTAGAATTTGAATTCGTCGATGAAGTCGTTGGCGGTGTCATTCCCAAGAACTTCATTCCGGCAATCGAAAAGGGACTGCAGGATGCCCGCAAACGTGGCGTTCTCGCCGGCTTCCTCACTATCGGATTCAAAGCGATCGTCGATTTCGGGTCATACCATGACGTCGATTCTTCTGAAATGGCGTTCAAACTGGCTGCCACTCTTGCTTTCA
>CAZMWO010000790.1:1350-1742 GCA_964569565.1 uncultured bacterium
AAGGGTATCGCCGAAGCCCGTCCGATCATTCTCGAGCCGATCTACGAAGTTGCTGTTACCGTGCCCGATGAATTCATGGGCTCGATTATCGGCGACCTGAACTCACGCCGCGGCCGCATTCTCGGCATGGAACCCCAGGGCGGCACCCAGATCGTAAAAGCTCTGGTTCCGTTGGGAGAAATGTATAAATATTCGACCGACCTGAAGTCGATGACTCAGTCTCGTGCCGACTTCGTAATGAACTTCAGTTCTTACGAAGAAGTGCCCGGCAACGTCACCGACCAGATCATCAAAGAATACAAGACCGAGGACGAAGCCGAAGTCTGATCTCAAGCTCGTTAAAAGCGACCGGCCGGAGCAATCCACCGGTCGCTTTTTTATTGCATCCTGAA
>CAZMWO010000791.1:0-1737 GCA_964569565.1 uncultured bacterium
GCAAATAGTTTCAATTTCGGCAGTTTCTTATTAGCAAAATAAGAGAAACACAGTAATCATGGCCTGATAAAGATTCATCAACAATGAAGCGATAAAGCTGTAATTAATTTCGTTAATGAGAAGTACCCTGCGCCCTATATTGAGGCTTCAATAGCTACAAATTCAACTTTGCCAAAGCACTAGATCATGCACCGAAGCTGAAAAAGATGGCAGAAAGCATAAAATCAGCGGTTCTGCATTCGGCCGATCTGACCCGGCAGCTGCTGGCCTTTGCGCGCAAGAGCAAATTTGTCAGCCGCCCGGTCGACATACACCATCTGATTGCTGAAGTAATAAGCCTTCTGCTACAAAGTTCTCGAGTGCCGAGACGGCGAAGAGGCCGTCGATCTTTTTCGCGCCATCAGCCACGATGTCGATGCGGTGATACTCGACATGGTCATGCCCAGACTTGCCGGCCCGGAGGCTTTTGAAGCCATGCGTACCATTGTCCCCGAGGTCAAGGTTCTGCTCGCCTCAGGCTTCAGCATCAATGGCGCGGCCAGCGGCCTGCTCAAAGCCGGGCCGCCAGCTTCCTGCAAAAGCCCTACCAAATCGAAGAACTCTCACAAAAACTGCACGACATCCTCAAAGCCTGATCAGGCATTACTGCCGATCAAGGCTTTGCCGGAATGAATTTCTCAAGGTTGAGAACGAGGTCGAAACTCTGTGATGGCTTGCTGGCGACAAAATAGATCTTTTTGTAACCGACTTCAAAATGCAGATGGCGGGTTTCGCTGCGACCACTGTTGCTCATTTCCCCTACGACATCGCCGGCAAGCATTTTTATCGGCGACTTTTTTATGTAACACCCAAGTAGATGGGCGCGGCGGGTATTATTTTGTATCAACAGATCCACAACGCTAATCGGCGCTGCTTTAAAGCATTACACAATGGAAACATAGCCATAAATAGCTGAGACAAAGAATCAAGAAGATACTAAGCGACGCACATAAGCCTATTTTAAGGGTTTACGCCTTAGCGGCTGCATTTTTTTATTGACACGAGTTTATAAGTGTGTACAATGCAAAACATGCCAAAGAGAATTACGGCAGATGACTAACCGAGGAACTAGAGTGCGAAAATACTCTCTCTATCAGACAAACATTCAGGAGATGAGCACATGAGTAAAATGACTTTTGAATTTTCTGACACCATTGCCGGCTATGTTGTATCGGCAAACCCCAAGGACAGAACCTTCAGCCTCAAGACCACCGATGGCAGAGAGTTTCCGGTCAAGCTGGCGACCAGCTGCAACGCGCAGATAACGCGCAATCTGGGCGAGCCTTACGAGGATTGCACCGGGCAGGCATTCGATCACATCGTGCCTGCCCGTTATCTTTTTGCCTACGGCACTTTTTATCCGCAGGCCGGCGCCCATGTTTTCGAGGCGCAGTCTCTCTATTTCCCAGGCAGAAGCGACAAAGAATACCGCTTTGAAGAGCCTGACTGGTGGATCAAACAGGCAAAAAACATCTGTGATTTCTTTCTTAAATCGCAGTTCAATACCCGCAATCCTGAAGAGATCGACTACACCAACTACCGCACCATAGTCGGCCTCTCCGGCGCACACACCAACAGCAAACGCCAGGAAACCGATACGATTTCGCGAATGATCTATGGTATGGCATCGACCTTCCTGCTGACCGGTGAAGATGTTTACCTCGAAGCTGCCGAACGCGGTACCGCTTACCTGCGCGA
>CAZMWO010000792.1:0-1729 GCA_964569565.1 uncultured bacterium
CTTTAAATTGCGGCAACTGATCAGGCGCCAGCGATGGCATCCAGATCCAGGCCTGAGCGGCCGTAGAACGGGTCAGAGGGGCAACAAAATTTTCGAATTCTGCATAACTCTTGTATGAGCCGGTATTGGCAGAAAATCGCGCCAGGCTTTCGAGATCACGTCTTATCTGCCGGAAGGTTTCACCGATCAGCTGGTTTTTTACGTCTGCAATCCAGCGGAATTCCTGCCGGCTCTTCTGTGAATCTGCAGTGAATACAAATACAACGACGATAAGACTGACCAGTAAGCCATAGCAGCCGGTAAAAACAGTCTCAAGATGACGTGCCCACCAGCCCTGCTTATTCTCGGCGGTTTTGTCTTCGCGCCACTGCACGAAAAGAAAACCCAGCATGGTCATCATTACCAGCAGAAAAATGGTGCAGATGATTTGCATTCGTGCAACCGTTATAAGCCGGCTCCAGTCTTCAACCAGCACGTCAACGCCCACGACAAGTATTACTTCACCGGATTTGACATCCATTACCGGAGCGAAAGCTGAAACGAAGGTGCCGTATTCGTCTTTGAAAGGACCGGCTTCCAATGGTTTGCCGGTTTCAAACACTTTATAAACAACCGGATCAGGAAGCTCATAAACAGTGCCCGGCGGTGAAGCGGCGGGATCATCTTCGGCATAGTTTTCCGGGCCGAACAACAGGTGCCCATCGCGCAATGCCATGGTATATATACCTTTGAGGCCTGGTTTCTGAGTTCCAAATGCCGTCAACTGACTGGTCAATCTTTTAAATGCTGCGTTTTCGCGGTCAGCGAGAGTAAAATCAAGCATTCTTACCCGCTCAGGGTTGATTGTCTGCCCTATGCTGACCGCCAGACGAAGAATTTCCTGACGAAAGGAAGTATCGGCATATCTGCTGTTCCAGTCGATTGCCGCCCAGCCGCCGGCGAAAAGCAACGGCAGCAGAATCGGAAAAATAAGACGCCGGAATAAGATGTCGTGCTCGAGTTTCTGGCTGATTACCCGGCCAAACCACCATATTCCGGCCAGCCCGACCAGTATGGCAATAACGCGCATAATCATGACGGGAAAGCCGAAAAAATTCATCCAGAGGTCTTCATTCAGCGTCGCTGCCGGCCAGCAAACGCTTTCAGGGCCAATCAGCCCGGAAAAAACCGCATAAGCAAGCATGGATACCGCAGCAAGGTGCAGTCCGCGCCTGGCACCGGCCGGGAAATTTCCAGCTTCGCGCCAGAAAATCCAGGCGGTGAGCATTGCCGCAGAAAACCCAAGGCAAAGTCTGACCGCTGTCTGCGGGCAATAGGTTTCTGTAGCGAGAGCGACCGCCGTGCTGCCAACGAACAGAGCACGCAGCAACAAACCTTTCGGGTCGGAAAAAACCGGGAAAAAATAGCGCAGAGAAAACTCCAGAAGCATTATGAATGCGAAAGTGAGCGATGTCAGCAGGGCTGGATTGCAGACGACCGCACCTGCCTGATAGTATTCTATCAGTTTGTGCCATTCGTTAAACCCCTGCAGCACAGCAAAAGCCGCCAGCCATTTCCACTGCAAACGGCTTGAAGTGTCTATCCATGAGATTCTAAGAATTGCCACGGCCAGAAAAACCAAGGCAAAACCATGCCAGAGCAAGACGTAATCGGTTTGCCCAGCCCACCATCCTGGATTCATAGTTCCCTCAAAATATCCGCGTGCTGTCTTCTGCTTCGTATTTATTCA
>CAZMWO010000793.1:0-1728 GCA_964569565.1 uncultured bacterium
GGAAAAACTGCGCATTTCTTATCTCAAAAACGCGGCAAAGCAGCTGGCGCCTGCTGCATGGAGCGCTATCGACCGCGATTTCGTGGCTGCCGATGTAAAAAAAGACCTCAAATGGCTCGATTCAGCTCTTAAAGAGATCTGATCGAATCCGCCTGCCTGTTAAGTCGATCGCATACAAAAGCCCCCGCACGGCGCGGGGGCTTTTGTTTTTGCTGATTATTGATTTATTCTGATTTTTCGGCCTGACGGACAGCGACTGGTATCAGCTGCTCTACTGCATTTCCGGCACCTGCTGATGCCGGCTTTTTCTTAAGGGCAAGACCGGCAGCGACTACCAGCCAGCCGGCTGCTATGCCTGAGGTGGCAAGAATGGCCGGGTTGTTGGCCATGTAGAAGAACGGAGCTTCAGGCGCGAAGCGGTGAACGATCGCAGGCAGGAAATAGAACAGGGTAGAGGCGATTACGCCTTTGCCGATCAGTTCGCGGCCTACGCTGGGCAGAAAAAGTCCACAGGCAATCGGCAGGAAAGTGGCGGTAAACAGCAGGTAAACACCATACTGGGCGAAGATGGCCACCGAACCGCCGGTGGGGTTGCGCAGCTGCCAGATTGAGAGAATTATACAGCCGATACCGACAAGCACCAGGGCAACGCGGCCGAAAAGCAGGGCTTTTTTGAGATCCTGCTCACGGGTTTCCGGGTTGATTGGTCTGAGAGTCAGATATATGTCGCTTGAAAAGATAGCAGAGAGTGCGAGCAGAAGGCCTTCGAGTGTCGAAATACCGGCGCAGAGCAGGCCAATGCTGATGAGAACCTGAGTCGCTGAAGAAAAATTCTTTGCGATATAGGTGGGAACCACGAGATCGCCTCTGACGACCTCGGTCAGAGCGACGCGGGCATAGAGGCCGACGAACATGACTGATACAAACGCAGTGCCGGCGATTATAGCTACAGCGAGATACGTTTTAATCTGGCTCTCATCTTTGAGCAAAAGCGATTTGCCGAGAATATGAGGCTGGCAGACGATAGCCAGGCCAACGATGAAGTTGCAGACAAATACTTCGAAGAAGTTGCGGAAATAAAGCGACCCGGGATTGGTGAGCGAAGTCAGTTCAGGATTGGTTGAACTTATTTTTGCCAGCAGTCCTTCGCCGCCGAAATGCTCGAAGCCGCTTCCGATCAATATGAGTGCAACAACCAGCATCACTATGGCCTGTATTGCGTTGGTGTAGGTAGAGGTATTGGCCCCCCCGAGCAGCGTGTAACTGAATACAAAAACCATAACGCCGATGACCAGCCAGGTGGTCTGATTGATGTCGGTAAGCTGCAGAAGAGAGAACAACGTGAGCGCTATGGCTACGGCAATGAGAACGATGAAGCTGATCAGTGACAGCGAAATCAGTGCGAAGAAAAGACGCAGCCATTTCGATTCATAGCGGGCGCCTATCCATTGCGGAATTGTCAGTGCCTTAACCTTGTCGCCAACAGAACGGAAAGGGCCGGAAAGGATGCACAACCCGGCGATGATGCCAAGGCCAGCGGCAAACCCGAGGCCGAGCAGGGCGGAAAGGCCGTAGGTATAAACCAGACCGGGGTTGACAACGAAGGTGGCAACACTGGTGAGCTGTGCGGTCAGAGACAGGCCAACCCAGGCCGGGCCGATATCACGGTTGCCGACGGCAAAACTTGCCAGATCTTTGGTTCGCAGCATCCCACGAACCGTCAGAAAA
>CAZMWO010000794.1:0-1725 GCA_964569565.1 uncultured bacterium
ACTGTCATAGTTGCTGATCGCAACTCTGAGGCGCAGTCTGTCACCAGGTCTTGCAATAGTATTGCCTGATTCAATAGTCGCGCTTACTGCTGTAATGTTTGGATATACAGCATCTGCAAGGATATTAGTGGTCAAAAATGGTTGTGGCGCGTATACCCGATCATCAAGACTGATGGTCAATGGCCCATTATAATTAGCTCCAGCTGGTATTGTTGCTGTTGTACTGAAGATACCGCCGGCGTAGTTCATTACGCGTGCAGGTTCATTTATTCCAAGGGGTGTAAGGTTTACTGTTGCTCTTGTTGCTGCCGGTATAGTTCGATAATTAGGATTCTCTATGGTGATGGTAATTGTTTGACCCAAACGTGCAGAACCCGGAACAATCAGGGCATTGTTTCCCTCTGGCAATGCCAGGTCTATATACGGATCAGGCGCTACCGCAAGGTTAAAACTTCCGGCATCGTTTGTCGAAGCAAAGACTCTAAACTCATAACTATTATTAACGCCTTGATTCATTGTATTGAATGTGGGAACGTTGGCTGAGTATATTCCGCCGGCCGCAGTCATCGGAATTAGTCCTGCTCCAATGCTTGTTGCATCAAGCGTTGGTGCAATCACCCAGGTAGTTGTGTCTGTTACGGCAGCAGGTATTGATACTCGTAACGTTTCACCAAGATTGTATACCCCGTTTCCGTTTGTATCGCCTGCTGCCGATGGTGTTGCGTAACTTAAAGCAGCATACGCCGGAAGATGCGGAAACAGGTTGAATATCAACATTAAAGCGAAGAACAGCAGACTCGATCGCTTCATTTTATCTCCTCGGATTCAGCCCTGGGTCCCGGTCGCAGCGACGCCGGCAGGGAACATTTTCGCAGATCAGATAATTAGTCCTTCTGTATATCGGCGCTCGCCAGCAGATTGCTTAGCCACAAAAAAACGCTGCCAGAAACAAGCCGTAAAAGTGTGAAATATTTTTTCCCCAAACCGGTTTTCGACTGATCTAATAGCAGGAGCAGCGAAATGCCTTTCTGCTCCTGAATACCTGGTCAGGAGAAAAACATGACGAGTAAAGAGTCTGACAGAACATCGCAGGGATCTGCTACCGGCGTCGCTGGCACACCAAAGAAGCTGTTTTCGCTGCTCAACGATTTTGTCTTCAAATGCGTATTTGGTCAGAAAAAAAACGAGAACCTCGCGATTTGCCTTCTAAATGCGCTGCTTAAGAAAACTGACAGTGACAAGATCGTAAGTCTCGAGTTTCTCAACCCGTTCAACCTCAAGGAAGCGGCCGAACTCAAAACCAGTGTCGTAGACGTCAAGGTGCGTGATGGCGAAGACCGCTGCTATACAATCGAAGTACAGGTTTGCAGAGAAAAGTTCTTTATTCCGCGTACGGCTTATTATCTGGCGAAGTTGTATTCAGAGCAACTGCTGAGCGGCGAAGACTATTTAAATTTGCGGCCAGCCACCGGTATCTCGATACTGGACTTCGATCTTTTCGAGAACAGTGACGAAATGCATAATATCTTTGAATTTCGGAATCAGGACAGTTCTCTCAACTTGCCCGAAACCATGATATTGCACTACATCGAACTGACGAAGTTCAGTCGCCACAAGCCGCGCAGACTCTGCACGCCGTTCGAAAAGTGGCTACATGTACTGAAATTTTCTGAAAAATATATTACAATGAACGAGTTGCCTGATTATCTCTCTGAAGAAGAAGGT
>CAZMWO010000795.1:0-218 GCA_964569565.1 uncultured bacterium
TTCTGCATGAACAGGCCGGTGAGCTCCTCGTCGGCAGCGAGTGGTGTTCCGTTGATCAAAAGCTCTTCATCGCCAATCACTATCTCAACTTCTTTAACGAAACCTGGCCAGTCTGCAACCAGCTCAAGATAGCGACCGGTGATGCAATGCAGAGTCTGGTTGTCTGACCCTATCCAGCGGCGACGACCGGGTGCGCTTGCGGCTTCGAACGGGCCGGC
>CAZMWO010000795.1:228-1721 GCA_964569565.1 uncultured bacterium
ATTACGAGATCACAGAGTTCGGCGACTCTGGTCCGGTCTTGATCGGCTGTTATCTGCTCCCAGGTATAACCGGTGAACATTATGACATCATGATAATGCAGATTGCGAAGATGCAACAGCATCTGCCTGAGCTCAACCGCCTGGTCGAGCGGTTCGCCGCCCAGCAGCGTCAGTCCTTCGGCACGGGCGTGCACAATGGCGTCGGCCAGCTCTTCGGCAGTTATTTCTATGCCTGCCGCCGGATCGTGCATTTCAGGATTACAACATTGCGGGCAGCCGATGCTGCAGCCCTGCAACCAGACAGCAGTGCGCCGGCCCGGGCCCTCTACTCTCGTGTATTCCTCAAGACGGGCTATCCTCATTCTTTACCATCCTTTCAATTGCGTTGTTGATGAGCGTTCCGAGAATTCGTTCCTGCTCGTCCTGGTTGAGCGCGGCAAAATCATCGGTCTGTGGAAAATCAACGCTGACATGAATACCGTAACCGGTTTTCTGGCGCGAAAACACCCAGTTCTGCGAGTTAGTACGTAATTCCTGACCCAGCTGCTCATCGCTATAGCCGGTAACCAGTCGGATTCGCCCATCGAGGCGCTTTTCGTGCAGAAAGTGTCTGAAAAAACCGCAGGCATCATCGAGCGAAGACGGCTTATAGCCATCGACAGCAATGATAACCTGCACCATATCTTTAACGAAGGTCTCTATCAGCTTTTCGGCAAAATTGAAACACCAGGCGAAGAGCATGCCGAGATGCCGCTCATGCTCGAAAAATTCAGTCAGACTGACTTTAAGCAGAACATCGCGGCGTATTCGAAAAACCGCGCCAGAATCTCGTTTAAAATAGGTCAGCTGATTCTCGATCAACTTGTAATCAAAGAGATCGAATGCCATGCTTTCGTCGATATAAGCCAGTTCAGACGGTACCAGCGAAGAAAGCGTGCCTTTGTTCGACAACTCGTCGTAACCGCCAAGCGGCAGCACCAAAGGCTCACCAAACTTCGCAACAACCCATGAGCTCTCTTCTTTGAGCGTAAACACGCTGCGGGTCCAGAAAGACATGCCTTTCATGGTGCGCGTCATGCGCCTGAAGAACAGTCGGTCGGCCGGACGTTCGAACAGGCCGGGATGCCCGATTTCGAAAATGTCATCGGCATAGAACCTGAAGTCGGTTCTGGCAAAATCATCTATAGCCCGGGCATAAATCTTTTCGAGCACACCATCGACGTCGATTCCGCCAGGAATGACCTGAGCCAGCGCAAAAGACTTTTCGAGATCGCTGTCAGAAAACACCAGCGCATCATGCTGAAAAGGCGGCAGGCGCTCGATGATCTGCTGAAAAATCTGCTGGGCCTGGGCTGTGTCTCGATCGGCACCGGTCAACAGAAAGATGCCTTCGAGCCGGTCGGCACCCTCGGCCGATCTGATTTTTTCGAGATATTCATCTTCACTGGGGAACTCAGGTCTTACCGGCTCTCTTTCGCCTATCGGCACCGACA
>CAZMWO010000796.1:0-1711 GCA_964569565.1 uncultured bacterium
GTTCATTTGCCGGTCAGGAACCTGTAACCGAAAACCTGACAATGAACTGGGACACCGCCGACTCGCTGTCGGCAAGTCTGCAGCTGCGTGGAAACGAAACTCTCGTCTCGATGGTCGAGGCCGGTAACAATCGCAGATTGCGCCTGTATCCGGTCTGCCTGCCATATTCGCAGGAATACCGGCCGCAGCACCTCGAAGCCGGTTCGCAGGCGCTGCGCGAAATAGCTGCCATTACCGGAGGTGTCGAGCTTATCGATCTGTCGCAGGCCTGGCAGTCGATGCCCTCTACCGTGCAGTTCCGCAATATATCTGACTGGTTGCTGCTTTTTGCGCTGTTGTTGATGTTTCTTGAAATAGCCGAGCGGCGTACTGCGCTTTTGAGCATTCTGCTTGGTCGTCTGCAGCGTCAGAAAAAAGAGCCGGCACCTGCCGTCGCTGCCACAGCTGCCGGCGAAAAAATTGCGTGGCGCCCACTTTCCGGGCATGATAAAACAACGCCTGTCGAAGCTCAGAATGAGCCTCATACAGACGTTGTTAAACCTGAATCAGAATTCGCCGGTGCCCTCAAAAAGGCGAAAAAGCAGGCCGATCGCCGCACCGGCAGGTAGCCGGATCAGTTATTATGCTGGCGATGGCGGGATGGCGCCGGTTCGCTGTTGCCTTCGGCCAGGATCATGTCGTCGCGGCGTGAGCTGTGGCTGATAACCGGTTCGTTTCTTTCTTCGCCGCTGTAGTAGCAGGTAAGAATCGAATCCATTTCTTCGTGGCCCTCGGCGATGCGAACTGATTTTTCCCAGAGATCCTGGGTGAGCAGCGCCTGCAGAGGTTGTTCAACTTTGGCGATGTGTTTCATTGCCTTGATCAGCTGTTTATCCCAGACCTTGTGGTATCTGACCAGATCGTCGGGGTACACGACTTTCCGGCGGGTTCCTTCGTCTTTGCCGCGGAAAGGTTCTTCAACATTGAGATAGCCGTAGTCGTCGGTCAGTTCTTCGCCTGGCTGAATGTCGCGGATGGCGATTTCGTAGTCGTAAGGGGTAGTGAAGCAGTTCGAATGAAAGCTGTGATTTACGTAGCGGGCGTTATCCCAGCACAGAATGCTGTTGCCTTTGCTGTTTCTGAAGCAATATTTAACCAGTATTTCTTTGTACATCGGGGCAAGCTGATCGAACTGATTCGGAGTGAACTCGCGGTCAAGCTGGTCAAAGACCCAGGTGATGGTACCCTTGGGAATGAACCGTGTGGCAACCAGGCCGTAGCCTATTTCATTGTTGATAAAGCGCAATTCGGTGTGAGGATGAATCATGAAAAAATCCTTTCGATTTTTTGGGGGAAAGATTTGGCTTGCCGGCAGAGAAAAAATCAGCTGTGATTGCCTTGAGCAGTGACGTTAAAGGGTACTCTCGAACAATGCGATTTTACCGCTGCGAGTGTAGGCCTTCAATAACTCTAATGGGTGTTATTGGAGTGCAATATCAATTTATATCAAGTTATTTCACGTTAATTCGCCATAGCCTGAAAATCGCCATTCTCAGCCGGTTCGACCACCCCTCGCAAAAGCAGATCATCCGCAGATTCCGCTGATTTCACCGATTATCTTATTGCTGATCAAATCGCAATCGAGTATCGGTCTCGGGTCTCGCTATCGGGTCTCAAAATTACTATCGCCAGACACCAGAACGTAAAAAGTTCATATATTATTGGCTTTCTA
>CAZMWO010000797.1:0-1710 GCA_964569565.1 uncultured bacterium
GCCGAAATCAGCAATGAGGCGGCTGATTTTTTGATCGAGCTTGTTGGCAGCGACCTCGCAACACTTCATCAGGAGGTTGGCAAGCTTGCACTTGGTTCCAGAGGCAAAAAAATAGGTCTGGCCGAGGTTAAGGCCGGCGTAGCCTATCTTCGCCAGGACAACATATTTGACTTTCTCGAAGCTTTTGGCCAGCGCAACCGGGTAAGAGCTCTGCGCTGTCTTGAAACAATGCTGAACAGCGGAGAAGCCGCACAGAAGATCTGGTTTATGCTAAGCCGGCAACTGCGCGAATTCAAACTCCTGCACTCGCTGCTCCGTGACAGACCCGATCTGTTTGAACCGGTATTCGCTGTTTTGCGACGCTACGCCCAGATTGCCGGAAAATCTGATTTCAAAGCCAACCAGGAAAAGAAGAATTTGCTCGCCGAGATTCAGCAGATCGCCGGCAGCATGCCCGAAGCTCTGGCAAAAGCAGCATCTCTGCAACAGGCAGGCAAATTGCGCAATCTCTATCTGGTTCTCAATTTCAGCTATGCCGAACTTTCGGCGACTACCGGCAGGATTATCGAAACCGATCTGGCATTCAAATCCGGTATGGCAGACCCCGGAGCTTCTCTCCAGAGGTTCACTGCCGAGTTTCTTGCATCCAAAACCAACTGAATGCCAAAAACCGGGAACGCGCCGTCAGCGGCTTCGTTCCCGGTCAATGGCTAATAAATTAACGTTCAGTAAAAAAGGTTGATCAGGCCTGCAGTCTGTTGACAGCCTTCATGAGACGGCTGATTTTTCTGGAGGCTGTCTTTGGATGAATATATTTGTTGGAAGCAGCCTTGGCAAATTTTTTGATTGCAGTTCTGGTTACTTCCTTTACGTCTGCAGCCTTGGTCTCGACAGCAGTAAGCACTCTCTTACGAAGAGTCTTGAGTTCGGACTTCACAGATACCCGAAGAGTGTGACGACGGGTAGCTTTTCTTGCGTTTTTAGCAGCTGATTTGGTATTAGCCATAACGTTCACCTTTCATAAATCAATATTGGAATTTTAATCTTACCATAATCGCAAACCGATTTCAACAGTTTTGCTGAATAAAATGTACATAATATTGCGACCTGTATGTATTGCCAGCAGCATTCAGGGCAAAGACAAAGCGCACAAAACATATTCATCGCCGTCTGCATAAAAACTTACGATTCTGCCATCAGGTGTTACGACAAATTTTCGCGGGAATTTCATTTCCGGCAACGGATGCAAAAGAGCGTCTGTCTCGCTGGTAATTCTGCCTTCCGGAGAAACCCTGTACAGCCTTTCCTGATAAATGACTTCCATCTCGTCACCCACAGTCACGTAAAAATAGACGTTTTCTTTTTCATCTATGCCGATCACCTGTCCGGCGCTGACAATTGCTTCGCCTTGAGCACCTGCATAAGAGGTTTTCACCAGCACCTTAAACCCCTTACCAGCAGAAGCCAATCTTTTGTACAGAAAAATGTCACGATCACGCACATTCAAACCAAAAAGTTCGCCCTGTGGCGATGTGAAAAGGCTCAGGCCATGCTTATAAGGATATTCTTCAAGCAATTCACCATCCCGTGAAAACCTCAATACAGCTTTCATTACAGGGAAATCAACAAAGAGATCCCCGTTCCTTGCAAACTCGATCTGACGTGCGCCTCCAAGACCCTCGACCTCATTTGTCCTCTTTCCTTCGGCAT
>CAZMWO010000798.1:0-1702 GCA_964569565.1 uncultured bacterium
TCGGTTGTCGACAGACGGCCGCTGAAGATTTCGATAGGAAAGCTCAGCATATATCGATATGGCAGCAGCCCGGCGATGTATCTGATTTTTTCGGGAAAAGTCGCGACCGGCACGATCATACCGCCGAGCAGCGCCCAGATTCCTCCGTTGAGCACGAGATTGAGTGTGGTGACGTCTTCGATCCAGAAGCTGAACAGTGCGATTGAACCTGAGACTACAAGCCGCGCCAGCCAGCCGATAACAATCGCAATAATGCAGAACACCAGCAGTGAAGGCTGCAGATGCGTCAGAACGATGCGGTCACGCACAAACAGCCAGAAAGCGAAACTGAAAGGAACCAGATAGACAAGCTGCATGGCGTTGCTGGCGATGCTCTCGAGCAGGTAGCCGAGCAGCGGTGGAAAGGGCTTGAGCAGGTCGCGGTTGAGCGAACCGTCTTTTACTGCCAGCGAAAACTTGAAAACGATACGGCTGTCGGTAAGGTTCATGATCAGAGGTACAAGAAGGTAATACAACAGGTAGTCCGAGTCGCTGTATGGATTCCCCGGCGTTTTTTCGATCGAGAGCCAGGCCGAAGCAAGAACCAGCGGCAACAGCAGCAGCCGCAGACCGTGAATGATCAGCATACCACGGTAAGTCAGGATAATTTTGAAATATGCCGCGAGAACCGCGAGTTTGCCGCCGGCTGCAAATATATTCATACTCAGCTGTTCCGGGTTTCAGAGGTGAAAAGTTGCCCGATCAGATCTTCGAGTGGCGGATCTTCGATGGTCAGATCGGCGATATTGCCGGTAGCGTAGAGCTTTGCAGCAATTTCCGATACCCGGTTGCGTTCGACCAGAAAGCGGTAATGTTGGCCATCCTGATGGATCAGGCGGCAGCCTTCTTCTGGTTTGCAGGCGAATTCGCCGTTGTTCAGCACTACTGATACAATTTTTTCGGGATGCAGCTTGTGGGTGAGATCGCTTAGATTACCGTCATATACCTTGTTGCCGCGGTCGATCACGATAACCCGCTGCGCGAGTGCCGCCACGTCGTCCATATAATGTGAAGTCAGTAGTATTGTGGGCTTGAAACGCCGGTGGTAATCGAGCAGAAAACTGCGGATTTTTTTCTGCATGAGAATGTCGAGCCCGATGGTCGGCTCGTCGAGAAAGAGTATCTTCGGTTGATGCAGCAGCGAGACCGCGAGTTCGCAGCGCATGCGCTGTCCCAGCGAGAGTTTTCGCGTCTGGGTTTCCAGGCAGTCGCTTATATCGAGCATGTCGATGAGTTCTTTAATGCGCCCGGCGTATTGCTGATCGGTCAGTCCGTAGATGCGTCGATGTATTGCAAAAGTTTCGACCGGTGGCAGATCCCACCAGAGGTTCTGTTTTTGCCCCATTACCAGCGAAATGCTGCGTAGAAAATCATGGTCCCGGCTGAACGGCGTGTGTCCGAGCACTTCGATGCTGCCGGAAGTCGGCACCAGCAGGCCCGAAAGCATCTTCAGCGTTGTAGTTTTGCCGGCGCCGTTTGGCCCAAGAAAACCAACGATTTCACCAGGCCGAATCTGCATTTCAAGGTTGTTTACTGCATTGACTGTCTTGTAATCAGGCGCAAAAAAATTGCGTATACTTGCCGCCAGGCCTTCAGTTTTCTGCCTGACTTTGAATCCGCGATGCAGCGCCCGGGTGATTATTGTGTATTCCTGCTGCTGTTC
>CAZMWO010000799.1:0-1700 GCA_964569565.1 uncultured bacterium
CGGCACAGCAACCGATGGTAACCTCGTTATTAAGACCGAGACCGGAAATCTGTCGGTTACCGATTACCTCGACATCGGCCGCGACTCAATGATCATAGTCAACGAAGGCGCGCTCACGCTTGGCTCACTAAGCCTCGGAAAAGACCTGGTATTGAATACTACCATCGGCGACATCACTGTCGGCGAGATTTTTTCGGAATCTGGTAACGTAACAGTTAATGCAAAAGAGAGCGGTAACATCATTCTCGGAGAGATAGTCGCTGCGCAGCAGATCGATCTGACTACCGGTTTCGGAGGAGTTGAAGCTGACCATCTGGAGTCTGTCGATGGCAGTGTTAACTTTATTGCCGGCGGTGCCGGTGACGTGAATGTTCACGAACTGCTGGCCAGACAAGATGTGAGCGGACTGGCTGAGAACGGCGATATCATGCTGGCCAAACTGGGTGGCAGAAATGTCGTTCTGGTTGTCAACCATGATGGCAACGATGTAAACATAAATAATGCCGGTATCGGTGAGTCTATGAACATTTCGGCAGAGAACATCGGTATTGATAATATCGAGCACCAGGGTTCTTCCGACTATCTTGCTCTTGACTTCTCAGGCGTTAAACAGGCTGCCATGAATGATGTCAGCATAGACAATATCTCTTCCGATGTCGGTGTTCAGCTCGAGGGTCTGTGGACAAACAGCGCAGACATTCATACTGACAGCGATTATTTCAGGCTTACTGATGTGTATGTTATTGATAAAGGCTATCTGAGTAATGGGAATACTACCATGACCGTGTTTGGCCGGAACCCGTTGCGCGATGGATCAGACGTACAGGTCTATTTCGTGCCGGATGCCATGACTCCATTTACGCAGATATCCTTTCAGAATGAATTTGCCGACCTGGGCCGCGAAGCTTATGAGATCATTCTCGACAGAAACGGCGTTAAATGGCCACACAACCAGTACAGTCTGACAGAGGAAGTTGCAACTATTGTAGAAAACGATGACTTCAAGCTCAGAACTGGCGGAAGCATGTTTACTAATCTGCCGGTTCAGACTTTGCTGACCGATCAGATCGTCTATAATCCGACTGATGTTACAAATATGCCGTCAGGCTATTCAGATGCGGGTGCATCAATCATTCAAAATAACAGCATCACCCAGATATCCGGTGGTTCTGCAAACAACGCAGATCAGGGCGGTACAGACTCTAACGGCAACAACAGAAGCACCCGGGGCAATGGCGAGGCAGAGAATAACCACGATCAGGGAAGTGAAAACTCGAATGGTAATGCGTCTGCCGGAACCGGAGATACTGAGCAAGATGAAGAGGAAGACGAAAAGTAATGAGATCTGTTCTTAAATTTGTATTAGTTCTGTTCATCTCTTTTCAGGTAGTCCCGGCCCAGGCTCAGGATTTAAAGGATATTGCCAGTCAGCAGCCCCAATACAGCGCGGGGCCTGACTTGAGCCGTACGATTCGCGACCTGGCCAAGTTTAAGCTTGATCGCGATCTGCGCTGGAATCTCAAAAAATCAGAGGAAGAGGAAGAAAAATCATCTCAGCCGCCTGCTGGCGAAAAGGTTCAGGCTCCGGTAGCATCAGTGTTTTTGAAAGAAGTTGAGTTCTCTGAATCTGTCGTTTTGTCACCTGAGAAACTGCAGGAATTTGCCGCCGGCGTTAAGCAGGACAAAGACCTGGCCGATTA
>CAZMWO010000800.1:0-1407 GCA_964569565.1 uncultured bacterium
CTAAATCAGGATTCTTCTGCCGGGCAGATTTCCTGAACGCGGCCAACTTCGCCGCTGGTCAGACGAACTTTTATGCCATAGGGATGCGACGGCGAATTGGTCAGTATGTCCTGTACAATGCCCTCCGTCAGTTTCCCTGTGCGCTGATCTTGTTTAAGGATAATCTTGACCGTCTGCCCCGGTTTTACATCTGCTCTTTTTTTGCCGTCCACTTTTATTCCCTTTGACTGCATTCGTTCTTGTCATTTATCAGCGCCAAATATAACACAGATAGGCAAACACGACAGTAGTAATTCTCGGTGAGCAAAACTGTCATCAATAAAGACTGTGTGTTAAGCGTTTGTACTTTTCGTCATTGCGAGCGAAGCGAAGCAATCCTATTGCCAATAAGATTGCTTCAGGGCTTCGCCCTTCGCAATGACAGTTATTGACCGAGAATAGCTGACTCGCAGGCGCTTACTTTACATTTCAGAGAATTCGTAATATAGAGTTTCTACACAATATGAAACATGATGCAGTAATATTCGATATTGACGGAACCCTCTGGAACGCGAGTCAGGCAAGCGCAACCGGTTGGAACGCTGGTCTTGCAAAACTTGGGATTGGCATAGAAATAACCGTAGAGCAGATAGAGAGCGTAGCCGGCAATCCCTATGAAAAGTGCGTGGATATTCTTCTTCCCGGGTTGCGCGAGAAATATCCGGATCTGCTGGAAACGCTGAATGCCTGCGAAATCGAGGTTGTCAAGGCAGTCGGCGGAACCTTCTATGATGGCGTTCTTGCTGGCATTGAAGCAATTGCCGGTTCACACAGAATTTTTCTGGTAAGCAACTGCCAGGACTGGTATATGAAGCTTTTTCTGCAGTTTTCAGGCCTGAAGCCATTGCTGGCCGGCTACGACTGCCATGGCATGTCATGTTCGCCAGACTGATAAGCCGGTTTGGCTTAAAAAAACCGGTCTATGTCGGCGACACTGCCGGAGACGAAAAAGCCGCCCACCTTGCCGGCATAGACTTTATCCATGCAGCCTATGGCTTCGGTTCACCGACAACCAGAACGGTCAGTTGCCCCTCGTTTCCCGTTGTAGTCAGACATTTGCAGGACATCAATAAATAAATCCTGTAGGGATCGGTCGCGACCGATCCCTACAGGATGTCATTTCCCTGTTGGTCTTATGTGCGGTCAGTTTTTGAGTTCGTGGTAGTCCTGATGGATGGCGGACTGTGATTCGAGGCCGAGGAAGGCGAGCAGTGAGGCGATCAGACGGGCCCTGACCCGCGCGGACGTCCCCGTCGCGGCGGATACCGCCGAGCTGCCGGTGCGCGATGAGCCGGCCGTCCGCCCGCTGCTCCAGCTGCTCGGCACGGCGCTGGGTCGTGTGGGAGCCGTGCTGCTGGGCGTTCCTGG
>CAZMWO010000800.1:1417-1696 GCA_964569565.1 uncultured bacterium
GGCGGACTGTGATTCGAGGCCGAGGAAGGCGAGCAGTGAGGCGATCAGACGGGTTTTCTGCTCGGCGTCGATCTTGCTCCAGGTTTTGCTCTTTACTTCGACGAATTTGCCGATTTCGGGCTGAACCATGGTATCGACGTTGATGAAGAACTTGATGCCCTTGAACTGCACGTGGAAGCGCAGGCGGTCTTTCTGAATTTCGAACATCGAGTCGGGGCGGAAATATTCGCGGTAGAAGCGCAGCGAATTGCCGGCCTGGGCGATGTAGCGGCTGCGCGA
>CAZMWO010000801.1:0-1695 GCA_964569565.1 uncultured bacterium
CGGGTCACCGACGCCAGATTTGCCGTCCTGACTTACCGCTACTGCGATGGCAACTAGAATTACGGCTATTATCAGAAGTTTGAAGTTTTTCATGGCATTCCCCTCCGGCTGTTCTGGCGCATGTAGACGTAGGCACCGACAAACGCAACCAGCAGCGGCATAAGCAGCAGATTGACGAAGGTCAGGCGGGTGCCCAGGCTTTCGATATCCTGACGCAGCAGCTTGCGGATTTCACGGCGGCGGCGCATCGTCTCAGACTGTTCGTTGCGCGCGCGATCGACTTCTTCACGCTGCTCGGCGCTGAGAATCAGACGTTCACCGTCTTTTTTCTGAGACTGCAGCTGGTTGATGCGCTGCTGAATTTCTTCAAGTTTTGCGGTCAGTGCTTTTTCCTCTTCCTGCCAGCGTTTCTGCGCTTCCCGCTCGATCTCTTCGACGCGGCTGAAAGTGCGCGCGAACTTGCCGCGCGAGCGCACTGCAATCAGGTCTTCCGACCCGGCGAGCATATCGACGCAGTTCGCAATGAAGGCGAGATTGTCGTTTAGCGGTTGCAGCAGCGTGTTGCCGAAGAAGTTGATGGCGCGCACGCAGTAATCGTTGTTGAGCAGGTCGGCATCGGCGATGATCATCAGCGAGCCGGCTTTTTCGGCTTTGGCGACATGCTTCTGCCGGCGCGCTTCCTGGGCGGTCTCACGCTGTTTTTTTGCTTCTTCACTTTCGTTTTCGGCCGGTGGTGTTGCCGGTGGCTCGGTGAAAGCCGAGCTGAAGGTGCCGCGCACGAGAGCGGCCAGCGTCTGCCGCGTGCCGGTGGTCGGCAGACCGCGCACGAGATCGGCCGGGTTGGCGAGCAGCTGGTGGGTATCGACCAGACTGCCGGTATCACGGGTAGTGATCAGCGGCACGAACTCATGCGCACTGCCGGAAGCCTTGCTCAGAGCGCCGGCGTTGACCATCAGCATGCTGTTGAGCTTGGCGGTTACTGCCGACTCTCGGTTGAAAGCATCGCCGTTGAGGCTGAGCCAGAGCGGGTGATCGATGAGGCCCTGCGGCCCGGCGTTGACACGGGTCGCCATGTTGATGTCGGCGGCGATCTTGCCGCGGTTGTAGTCGACGCCCCAGGCCTTGAACAGCTTATTGACATCGGAAGAACGCTGCATCATCGCCATATAGGGGTTGTTCTGGTCGCCAAGGTTGTCGGCCATGCAGGCGGGATCGACCATGACGATGGCGCGGCCGCCCTTGACCACATACTGGTCTATTGCATAAAGAGTGTTTTCGGGTAGATCCTTCGGGTGAATGACCATCAGAAGCGAGATATCAGACGGAATCTCTTCGGCATTGGCTTCGACCTTGCGGATCTCGAAGTTCTTGCGCAATTCTTTGAGAAACAGCCAGTCTTCGCCCTGCTGCATGCCCGGGAAAGGCATGCCGCCGCCGACGACCGGCAGCGGGCTGAGCACGCCGACGGTGCTCTTGCCACGGGCTGAAGCCTGCACTATGGCGCGGGTTATGTCGTATTCGAGAAATTCTTCGCGCTCGACGGTGAAGAACGGAATCACTTCTTCTTTGTCAGCGACGATGGCGACGAGGCCGAGGTAGAACTTTTCACCGGTCGGCAGGCCGGCCTGGGCGAGACCGTATTTGACTGCCCATTCTTCGACGTCGGTGTCGGGCTGCGGGTCGAGAATTTCAAGT
>CAZMWO010000802.1:0-1684 GCA_964569565.1 uncultured bacterium
TAGTTGCCTCCGAAGAAAACTTACATAGTTCACCCCAGATATCGGCAACATCAGGTAAGTATTTTACCGTGCAAAATCATCAGCAGGCACTTCGCAGAATTATGGTCATCCTGTGCGCAGTCGCAGGATCCATGATTGGCTTTTCACAGGGAATTGCCAGCTGCATTAAATGTCGCTGCCGAAAATCGGGCGCGACAATAATGTGTTTATCGAAATCCGTCTTTGTTTATCTGAGCCTGATCCGGTCTTTATAACGTCTGACAAAATGTACGTTGAAACCGTCGACCTTCGCCAGGTCGAAAACACTGTTGAATGGCCTGCTTTCGGGTATTCTGGCAGCTTTGCCCTGCGAAATATTGAAAAACTTCGCGAGGTCATCGATGCTGGCATTGTTGATGTTGATCGTATTGCTGCTGTCTGAAGCGACAGCCTTGCCACTGTTCCAGTTTTCGGCCGTCTGATCGTTTCTGGAACTTTCTGCTGTCTGATCGAAGGTGCGACCGGCAGCCAGATACACTCCCAGCCAGAAATCTACTATCTGTTGCGTCGCAACAGCAATCTGTCGTTCGGCCATCTCTCTGAGCGGACCCAGACCAGTTCCGTTACGATAAGCAATGCCAATCGCATCGTAATTACGGTTGGCTTCTTCAGCCATGCTTTTTACCCGCTCTTCAACCGAAGTTACCGGCCGGTATTCGACTGTCGGCAGTTTCAGTTCTTTGAGGACAGGGTTAAGGTCGCGTTCGAACTGAGTATGATACTCAGACTCGTTGGCGTCATAATCACGGCCGGCTGTGTGCAACGGCTGGTTGATATCGGCGATATAATGCGACATCAGGCCGAGAACGTAGGCGGTGCCATCCGGATCCTGGCCGTTACGCACCAGTTCGACCGCTTTGTCGAACAGTTGCTGAATGCGATAGAGGCCATCGGTTGCCGATCCGTCGGGATGATAAACATGGCTGGTGAAGTCTTTTATCAACGTGTCAGGATCGGTCGAGCCCTTGAGAAAATGACTTTTTTTGCCGGAAAACTCACGTCGGAAGCTTTCCGGCATAAGTCTGACCGCATCAGATGTTATTTTGCGGTGCGTATGATACGACCAGGCCTGCACTGGCATATCTGCCAGGCAGAATAGTGACAAAAACAGTATCATCAGAGTTTTCTTGACCATTTTTTCCATCATACTTCTGTCAGCCATCTCCAGCAAGGCAAATTATCGCCCGACTGCCTGCCTGGCAGTCGGGCGCGGGTTGGCTTAATCAGCGGCGGTGACTGGCGGTAGCTTCGCGGCTGTCGCGGCGGCTGCGCTTTGTTGGTGGTTGTTTGCCGGCGACCTTTTTTGTCGGCCGGTCAGAGGCTTTGCGACTGACCTTGCGTTCTACCCGCTCTACCGTTCTGGTTTTGAAGGGTTTGCTGGCGAAAGGTGCCGGTCTGACCGGGCGGTCGGCTGGTTGAGGCCTGTCGTTGCTCTGAGGGCCACGGTCGAGACTGATCTCGAGCTGGCGTTTGCAGATCCAGGCGGTTTTGAGTTTGGCGAGCAGGCCCGGGTCCATGCCTTCCGGTAGATCGACCAGGCTGAATTCGTTGAAAAGTTTGATGCGGCCGATGTGTTTGCTGGCCATACCGGTTTCTCCGGCGATGGCGCCGACGATGTGGCCGGGCTGAACGCCGTGGTCACGGC
>CAZMWO010000803.1:0-1681 GCA_964569565.1 uncultured bacterium
CGCAGAATGACCAGATAGAAGGCATTGCCACTGCGAAAACTGCCGGGCGACTGGTCGCTTTACTCTATGACTTCTTTGTGTCTCTGCGGCTTTGGTGCGGGTCTCTTTTACAGGCTGTCGCAGAATTCTCTGAAGGCACGGCGCGCGGTTTTGATGATCTGCTCTTTGCGCAGGTCGCCTTTGAGGCCGGCTTCGCCCTTGAAGATGCCGAAATTGGCATTCATCGGGTGGAATTCTTTGTGGCCGTCGAAGGTGATGTATTGCAGCAGCGAGCCGATCATGGTTTCTGGCGGAAAGACGACCGCTTCTTTGCCCTGTAGCATGCGAACAGCGTTCATACCGGCGACCAGGCCGGTGGCGGCCGATTCGGTATAGCCTTCTACTCCGCACAGCTGGCCGGCGAAGAAGATACGCGAATCTTTTTTGAGCTGCAGGGTTGGCGTCAGCAACTTGGGAGAGTTGATGTAAGAGTTGCGATGCATCTGGCCGAGTCTGAAAAATTCAGCTTTTTCAAGCCCCGGTATCATACGGAAAACCCGCTTCTGCTCGGCATGTTTGAGATTGGTCTGAAAGCCTACCAGATTGTAGAGGCTGGCGAGAAGGTTGTCCTGACGCAGCTGAACGATGGCATACGGGCGCTTGCCGGTTTTCGGGTCGACGAATCCGACAGGTTTCATCGGGCCGAAACGCAGAGAATCGAAGCCTGATTCGGCGATTATCTCGACCGGCTGGCAGGCATTGAAAAACTTTTTGCGCTCGTCTTTTTCGAGCTTTGACAGTTCGATGCGTTCTGCTTTGACCAGCGCATTGACGAAGGCGAGATACTGCTCTTTGTTCATCGGGCAGTTGATATAGTCACCCTTTTCGCCTTCTCCATAGCGATCACCCTTGAACGCAATATTCATGTCGATGCTCTCGGTCGATACCAGCGGCGCGATTGCGTCGAAAAACTCGAGATGGCCGGTGCCGAGTTTCTTTTTTATGCTCTGCAGAAGAGCAGGAGAGGTCAGCGGGCCGGTCGCAACGATCACCAGACCGTCATCGGGAATCTCGGTCGCTTCGTCGTTGACGAAGTCGATGAGCGTATGCCCCTTGAGATAGCGGGTAATCTCGCGGGCAAAGGCGCCGCGATCTACGGCCAGCGCGTTGCCGGCCGGAACCCGGTATTTGTAGGCAACGTCGATGATGTAGCTGCCGAGCAGGCGCAGTTCTTCCTTGAGCAGACCGGAGGCGCGGTCGGGCAGGTTGCTGCCGATCGAGTTGCTGCAGACCAGTTCGGCGAACTGGTCGCTGGTATGGGCGCCGGTAGCTTGTTTGGGGCGCATTTCGACAAAACGAACCGGAATCTGGCGGCGAATCAGCTGGTAAACAGCTTCGGTGCCGGCCAGGCCTGCTCCAATTACAGTTATACCGATGGTTTTATTCTTCCTGCTCGTCATTTTCGGTGCTTTCCGGGACTACTTTGTATTTGCAGCCCTTGCCAGAACATTTGATGAACTTTCCTGATTTTTTGGTGCTGTGCCAGACCAGCGGCGCCTTGCATTCGGGGCAGAGTTCGCCGGTAGGCATCGCCCAGGTCGTCAGGTCACATGCGGGATAATTCGAGCAGCCATAGAAGATACGGCCGCGCTTTGATTTCTTCTCGAGCATTCTGCCGCCGCAGCCGGGTTTGGGGCAGGCA
>CAZMWO010000804.1:0-752 GCA_964569565.1 uncultured bacterium
CGAACTGCTGTTCGAGTCTTCCGGCGGCGATGCCCCGTTGTTCTACGTAATCGACAGTGGTGATGGCACTGTCGAAAAACCAGCTCAATGCGATGTTTTAGAAGAACTGCTGTTGAGAAAATACGGCAACGTTCTGCGGGCCGATAACGCCCTGCTGACTTTCGATCCTGATATCAAGCCGGATTCTGATGTTTATCGACTCAATACAACTGCCAGCCAGCCCGGGAGGAAACCATGAACGACCAGCAAAACTCACAGCCAGGGCCCCTTCGAGAATTGTTTGACAGCCAGGAACAACATAAACAGAAAGATGCATCGACTTCGTTGCGGCAATTGCTGATAGCCCAGTTTTTTGGTGCATTCAATGACAATGCCCTCAAAATGATTGTCGCTTTTCTGGCAATTCGGGCTGCGACCACTGGTATGACAGCAGAAAACCCCGAATTTGAAAACATCTCGCAACTGCAGACAACTCTTACCTTTGTTGTCTTTACTCTGCCGATAATGCTGTTTTCGCTGCCGGCCGGCCTGGTTGCCGACCGCATCAGCAAGACCAGCATCATCGTCTACATGAAGATTCTCGAAGTCATTCTGATGCTGATGGCTGCCTTCAGCCTGGCATATCCTGATTATCTGCCGCCGCTGTTCGTTCTGGCGCTTATGGGAATGCAGTCAGCTTTTTTCAGCCCCGCTAAATATGGCATTCTGCCTGAACTGTTGCCGCACGACAAACTGTCGAAAGGCAACGGCGC
>CAZMWO010000804.1:762-1674 GCA_964569565.1 uncultured bacterium
AATGTGGACATTCGTCGCAATCATCGCCGGCACCGCCTCAGGCGGTCTGATTCTCGATGCCGTTGGCGCTGATGCCTGGTTGGCCGGCATGGTTCTGGCCGGTTTTGCCGTTGTCGGCATGTTTGCTTCGTTTGGCGTTGCAAAGGTGCCGGCTGCCCGAAGCGAAGGCGGTTTCGTCGATACGCTCAAAGGTTCTTTCAACGCTATTGTCGCCGACCGCGTCATCTGGCTTGCCGTGCTTGGTTCAGGTCTGTTCTGGGCGATTGCCAGCCTGCTCGGGCAGGACATCCTCGTCTATGCAAAAACTTTGACCGTAGGTATGACAAACTCAGACAGCATGAGCGGTCTGCCACTGGCGTTTTACGGCCTCGGCGTCGGTATCGGCAGCGTCTGGGCCGGCCGTATTTCCGGCCGGCTGGTTGAATATGGGCTTATTCCGCTCGGCGCCATAGGAGTTGGACTGCTGACATTGTTTTTCGGGCTGTTTGCGCCAGGTTATTATGCGACACTCGCCATTATGGTTGCACTTGGTGTTTCGAGCGGCTTCATCGTTGTGCCGCTCAACGCCATTCTGCAGTGGCGCTCGCCGGCTGAGCGCCGCGGCGGCGTCATCGCGCTCGCCAACGTCTTTATTTTCGCAGCTATCATGGCCGGTTCGCTCGGCGCCGCCGGGCTTGCCACGGCCGGTCTGTCGCCGCTCGGCATTTTAATTTTCGCTTCGATTATCACAACCGCCGGTATGCTCTGGGCCATCTATCTGCTGCCTGATTTCCTGATCAGATTGATCTTCGTCATCGTCACCCACACTTTTTACCGCCTTACCATCGTCGGTGGCGAAAAAATACCGCTCGAAGGCGGCGCTCTGCTTGTACCGAACCATGTCTCGTTTATTGATGGTTTTCTCGTCATGGC
>CAZMWO010000805.1:0-1668 GCA_964569565.1 uncultured bacterium
ATTGCCTGGCTCGAAGTTTCCGCGCCTGAGAAACCCGCCTGCGCCCTTGTTTTGTTTGCTTAATCTGTTTCGCATTCAGCTTAAATTCACCCCACAATTCAAATGTGACAGAGGACTAGTCATCGTTTTTCTGTTCGTCGCACTAAGCCACCAATACACGGAAATAAGGCAAGGGGAAGAAAAAACACCGCCGATTTCACCGATCTGACAGATTGAAGAAAAGACGATCTTCTTCTCTTCATCGCTATCGCTATCGTTATCGGGCCTCGGGATCGCTATCGATCTGCCATCTCTGATCACTCTATACTGAGTTTGCGTTACAAAGTTTACACAAAATTAATATGCGTTTGCCAGAATTTTATTAGAGTCTGAAGATTTTTCAGCAGAAGCTTGGTTCTGAAGAACTGCTGTAACCACGAAAAGCCGCACCAGAAAAGCGTCCGTCTCGGCTTGAAAAAGTTGGCATCATTTATGCTTTAACTAATCCCGGTGTTTGAACAAAACAAAAAAATAAGTTTTAAATAAGTTTCAGGAGATTAACCATGAGAAAGCTTTTCGCAGTCCTTCTGGCAACTGTCGTTTTCGTTCCAGTATCGGCAATGGCTCAGTATAAACCGAATCAGAAGCCCAACAAGCCTTCATACAACGGCCCGGTAACCCATCCAGGCAGCAATCATGGTGGCATTCACAGCCAGCCCGGCCATGGCACCCCGAACCACGGCAACAACAATAACAGCGGCTACAATAACGGCAATAGCAACAATCATGGCAACAGCAACCATGGCAATAACGGCGGCTACAACAATGGCAACAGCAACCATGGGCATCCTGGATACAATCCCGGCAATAACAACAACCACGGCCACCCTGGCTACAACCCCGGCAACAATCATGGTCACCCCGGTCATCCTCCGGTAATGATCCCTGAGCTGCCACAGGCTCACCGCGCAGTTACCCGCGCTTTCAGAACCGTCGAAAATTCATACTTCCCGATTTTCATGAGCAAGGAAGACAGAATGAAAATGGGCCGCGCCATTGGCATGCTGAGCCGCGAACTCGAAAGCATGGTTCGCTATGTTGGCCCCAGACACCGCGACGAGATCCGCAATGTTGCCCGCATCGTCGAAAACGCCAAGTTCACCATGTTCTCAGAAAACGATGTTCGCGGTGCATACAGAAAGATTCAGAGAGCGGAAGGCCTCTACAACCGCATCGCTGACGATATTTTCAGAAGATAATGTAAACCTCCCTCCTCCCCTCTGGCTGACAATCAGCCACAAACCCCGGCAGTCTCACGGACTGCCGGGGTTTTGTCTTTGTCTAATCTTCGCTTATCTGGGTTTGCACGGCTTCGGCAAAATCGTCGACCAGTTCATGCTGCAGATAGAACACCTCAATGGCCTTTTCTTTGCCTTTAAGCTGCAGACGACCTACGGAAATCAAATTCCAGTCTTCGACCAGACTGTGTCTGATTTTTTCGCAGATAACAATCGGCTTTTTGACTTCACGGGTCATCGCCTCGAGTCTCGCTGCCGTGTTTACTGCGTCTCCGATAATCGTATAATCGGTTTTTACATGCGACCCCATGTTGCCTTCAATGACCGTGCCCTGTGCCAGACCGAAACCGCATGATAAAAACCGCATCGGACTGTTCTCAGAAGCCTTTTC
>CAZMWO010000806.1:0-635 GCA_964569565.1 uncultured bacterium
CATTTCTGCCTCCTTATACAACTCTCTTATATGCTCATGGTGAAGCGTTATACTCTCTATTTATCGTCAACTTCGACCATTGTCACAAGATACAGTTTGTGTCTTCTCGGAGTGAGCGAAAAGACTGGGTGCGCAACAAATTATATGCAGATAAATTATTGTTATGATGTTGTGTTGATGTGGAAAGTGGAAGAATGGAGCTCCAGTTGGTGACTTTTATCGCAGTCTGCAAGTTAAGAGCTTTCCGTACAATTAAAAGGACCTCTGAAATTATTTCAGAGGTCCTGGCTGGCGAGGTTCTCAGCGATTATCTATGATGTATTTGTTCGAATTTTTGGAGAACTCTGTATTTTTCCATGTATTCGCGCACAGTGGCGGTTTTTAAATCAGATGATTTAAGCTGTCTGGCTGATTCTGCCATCTTCTTCTTCGTTTCTACTGCATTCATGAAGCTTTTGATTCTTGCAATCTGAGCCTTGTTGCAGCTGAAGCCGGCGAATGGGTCGCGGCTCAGAGTTCTTTCTGAGCTGAGTTCTGGTGCTATTGCCGCAGTTCTGCTGTTGTAGGGAGAATGATGGCCGGAGTCGGCTTCCTGCAGAATCTGGGTTTTGGTGAATGAATTCTTACAGGCATCG
>CAZMWO010000806.1:645-1663 GCA_964569565.1 uncultured bacterium
TAGCCATACTTGTTTTTCTGTGCGGCTTTGAGCAGAAACTGGTCATGAATGAAACTGTTGCCGCAGGTCTGAGCCAGCTCTACCATAGTGCGCGCATTGATGAACTGAAAGGCCTTGCTTTCGCTGATGGCATCGAACAACTGCTGTCGAAGCGAGTCGTTGTTCATGGCGGCAGAGACTTCTACCAGTTCGTAATTGCTGACATAATCACGATTGGCCATGGCACTGCCAAAGCTGACCAGAAACATGTCGCGCTGGTAGCTGTTGTTGATCAGTGCTGCCAGATCGAGCATGCTGCGCGTCGAGAAGTTGTTGTAATTTTCGTTCTTGCTCACCCGTTCAAGCAGCTGACCGCGGGTAAAGGTATTCTTAATCGCATTCGCCAGGGCAACGAAATCTTCGCCGCTTCTGGCGCGGTCAGAGCCTTCGAGCAGCATCTGGTCGCGGGTGAAATCATTGTTGACGGTTTCGGCCACGCGCAGAAGATGTCTTATCTCGCGCGAAATTCCGGTGGCAGGGCCGGGGTGATGATGGTCATTGCCGTGATCATTGTCTGGATTTGGGTAATAATCATCGTTTCCGGTGTAGTCTCCGTCGAACGGATCGGTGTTGTCTGAACTGCCGAGTTGGTGCAGGCGCTCTTCTGATTTCCGGGCGAACTGGCTGCGCGGATACGCTTTGCTGCAACGGCGGTAGACTTTTATCGCGCTGCGCTTGTCGCCGGTTTCTTCATAGACACGTCCCAGCACGTAGAGAGCATCGGGAACAAATTCCGAAGACGAACCATTGTCGTACTTTTCGATAAACTGTTCGAAAACCCTTATGGCCTGCCAGGGATCGCTGTTTTTGACATGACAGTAGCCTACGTAATACAGTGCCTCTTTGCAGACGGCAGGCGAGTTGTAATGTGATGCGGCGATATCGGCGAACTTTTCGGCCGCATAGGCATAATCGCCATGCTCGAGCAGACTTTTTGCCCATTTCAGGTCTTTCGCTCCATCCTGGGCGAACACGCAGG
>CAZMWO010000807.1:0-1002 GCA_964569565.1 uncultured bacterium
TAGTGAAACCTTACGAAACTTTGTTCTTCACCGAACCCGGCATCGAAGACACTGCCCTTGACACGCTCATCGGCAAAGTCGAAAATGCAATCACCAAAAATGGTGGCCAGATCGAAAAGATCGACAAATGGGGCAAAAGACCCCTGGCTTATCCGGTCGAAAAGCACACCGACGGTCAGTATGTCCTGGTTAACTTTCAGGCCACCGGCGAAGCCCTCAAAGAACTCGAAAGAACTTATCTGATCAACCAGACCATTCTTCGCTTCATGACTACCGTTCGCGGTCAGTAATGTAATATGGCTGGAAATCTCAATAAAGTCTTTCTGGTGGGTAATCTGACCCGCGATCCAGAACTCAGACACACGGCCCAGGGAACCTCGGTCGCGAACTTCAGTATTGCCGTCAACCGCTCATACAAGGGCAACGACGGCGATTTCAAAAAAGAAGTGAGCTATTTCAATATAGTAGTCTGGGGTAAAACTGGCGAAAACTGCTCGAAGTATCTTTCCAAGGGCAGATCAGTGCTGGTAGAAGGCCGTCTGGCCAATCGCAGTTATGAGACCCAGGATGGTCAGAAGCGCACCATCACCGAAATCGTTGCCGATAACGTGCAGTTCCTCGGCGGTCGTGGCGACAGTCAGGACGAAGGCGGCGAAACTTCTTCGGGCGGCGGTGACTACGGCAGCAACTACGCCGATGGCAGTGACGACGACGCAGTTCCGTTCTAAACGGGGCGCCGGTCACTTTTTTAAAATTATTCGGAGGAATAAAAAATGGCTGAATTCAAAAGACACAGACACAGAAAAGTGTGTCATTTCTGCAAGGATAAAGTAACTTTCATCGACTACAAAGATGTATCCCGCCTGAGAAGATATATCAATGATCGCGGCAAGATCACCAGCCGCCGCTCGACCGGCACCTGCACCGCGCATCAGAAGCACCTCACCACTGCCATCAAGCGCGCCCGCAACATGGCTCTGCTGCCGTTCGCCAACGTCTGAT
>CAZMWO010000807.1:1033-1661 GCA_964569565.1 uncultured bacterium
GGCTCGACTGAAAGCACATAAATCATCACAATGACCAATTCTACCGCCAGCAGAACTCTCGGTATGGCTGTCATGGCTTTAATCACCATGGCAGGGCTTGTTGCCGCGATTCAGATCCCGCTGCTGGGAGCTTTGATGTTGTCACTGGCCGGAATTCCGGCATTCGTCATCATTCTGGCCTGGGGTGGCCTGTGGTTTCTCGGCTATTCAGCCCTGACCCTCACTCTGGCAGGAATTCTGGCGAGTCCGGCCACCGCCATGACGCTGGTTCCACTGATTCTCATGCCGGCTGTGCTGCTTTCGGCAGCCGTGCGCATCGGCCTCGATCCCCTGCGGGCCATTACCCTGACTATATTGTCGGCGACCCTGTTTTCGACAGGGTTGTGGGGAATGACCAACGGGTTTGGCAGCGACAGCCAGTCGTTGGTTCCGGTTCGCGAAGAATTTGCGCGCCAGATTGCGGCGGCTGAAGAGCAGCTTGCCGGCATCGAAGCAAAGGGCGGCGAATCAGCCGATGCGGTAGAGGTTGCCCGCGAGAATCTGCGTGAGGTGTATGATTACACCCTGCTGCTGGTTCCGGCAACATTTCTGTTCGTCTGGCATCTGATCACGCTTGCCGTCTTTTATG
>CAZMWO010000808.1:0-1660 GCA_964569565.1 uncultured bacterium
TCGGCCTGGTGATAGATGGCGATACGTTTATCGATATCGGTTTCGAAACGGGCACGGTCAAGCAGAGAATCGAGCTCAGGGTTGTTCATACGCGAAAAATTGTAACCGGTGCCGATATTGGAAGAATGAAACAGTGTATATAAAAAGCTGTCAGGATCAGGGTAATCGACTGTCCAGCCCATTCTGAAAAAGGCGACACTGCCCTCTTCGACCGTCTTCAGATGATCGCCGAATTCCAGTTCTCTTACCACACAATTGATGCCGATATCACGCAGATTGGCCAGAATGAACTCGGCAGTGCGGGAGTGAATGGCATCGCGGTTGTATTGCAGGGTAATCTCAGGAAAACCTTTGCCATCAGGATACCCGGCCTCGGCCAGCAGTTCCCTGGCCCGCTTCAGATCGTATGAATAACCGGCGAGACTGTCGTTGTGCCCGGGCACTCCTGGCGGTAAAATGCCATTAGCAACCTGCACACGCCCGTTAAGAACGATACGAACTATGGTTTCGCGATCGAGCGCATAATTGAGAGCCTGCCGCACCAGCCGGTTATCGAAGGGTGCCTGCTGCAGGTTGAGACCGAGATAATTCGAGCCCCAGAGATTGGTTTCGATAAGGCAGGCCGCGCGGACGGGGTCCTGTTTAACATTGCGGTACTGCGAATCAGGCACATCAACGTGGCTGAGTCTGCCTTCGTTGAAAGCGGTAAATCGTTCCAGTTCGTCTCTGATCACCGGGAATTCAAGATGTTCAAGCCATGGCCGGCCACGAAAATATTTATCATTGGCCACCAGCCTGATAGTCTCGCCGTCACGACCCGACCACTTGAAAGCACCTGTGCCCACCGGCATGGCGGCAAGACCGCCGGGTTGTCCCTCAGCATCTTCGCGCGGCACGATAAAGGCATTGCACATTGCCAGAAGCGAAACGAATGGAGCAAAGGGTTTTTCGAGCTCGAACACTATGCTGTGTGAGGCCACGACTCTTATGCCTGTAATCTCAGAAGCCTTGCCACTGCTGAATTCTCTTGCGCCCTTGATCACCCAGAAAAAAGCAGCCTGTGAATCTTCCTGCGGTTTGAGCAGGCGATTGAAAGAATAAAGCACATCATGGGCATCGAGCGTGCGCCCGCCGTTGAGAGAAGGCTTTCCGGCAGCGGTCTGATGGAAACTGATGTCGTCACGCAGGTTGAAGGTATAGGTCATCTTGTCTTCGCTGATCGACCAGTCTTTGGCGATTACCGGCTGCAGACGGCCTTTTTCGTCGAATTCAAGCAACCCATCGTAAATCTGGCGGCAGACTTCATGCGAATTAGAATCTTTGATCAACGCAGGGTCGAGCACGATAAAAGCATCGGCAAAAGCACGGCGATAAGTGCCACCAACCACAGGCTTATCCTGATCGACCGGCAGCGCTTTTTTATCTTCGAAACAACCGGTTACGCAAGCGAGCGCGATCAGTAAGACCATCAGCAGCAATTTATTCTGTGAACCAGAGTACATCTTGTGACCTCTCAGTGAAGATGCCATATAATATCACCGACCCGTAAAATATAACAGTGCCAGATATTCGCAGCAAAACGGACTGAGGTTTAGCTTGATTTCGCATAATTAACATGCTAGAATTTGCGTTCAACATGCTTGATCGGGAAAGTATAAAA
>CAZMWO010000809.1:0-1659 GCA_964569565.1 uncultured bacterium
AGGCGTGATCTGCATAAGCAGCGATGCCCTTGAGGCCGTAGATCAGCAGTTCGCGCAGAGATCTGACATCGACATTTTCGGTAGCGAGAACACCGACTTTTTCGGCTTTGGCCAGATAGTCGGCTTTGGCGGCTGGTTTCCAGGTGGTGGCTTCAGACAGGCCTTCGACCTTGACACCGACAGCAGTAAGTTTTTTCTTGAGTTCGTCTCTGACGGCTATGGCGCGGTCAATCTGCGCATAGAAGCGGTCATCATCGAAGTTGGCGTTGGTGATTGTGGTGAACAGCGAAGCACAGATGAATTCGCCGATGTCATTGGTCAGCAGGTTCTTTTCGGCAGCTTTTTCGCCGAGCTCGCCAATGCCCTTGAGCACGAAAATCAGAAGGTCCTGCAGATTGGCGGTATCCGGCTGTTTGCCGCATACACCCTTGATCGAACATCCCTTACACGCCGCTGTTTCCTGACACTGATAACAAAACATACCCATTTTCAGATTCTCCTTAACTATAGTTAAATTTTAAAATTACTCGTTCTTTGAGCGGATCATGATCAGAAGCATCTTGAAGGCGCTGCCGGGCAGAACCGCATGCGGCACGTTGGCCGGCATTATCAGGCCTTCGCCTGCACGCACCTTGTATTTGTTGCTGCCCACCTGAAATTCGCCCTCTCCCTCGATCACCTGCACCGTTGCATCGAATGGCGACTTGTGCTCGCTGATCCCCTGCCCTTTCGCTATGGCGAAAAGCGTCAGACTGCCGGCTGGTTTGTCGGTAAGCGTTTTACTTACAATAGATCCATCTGCAAAAGACACCGAATCAGCAAAATTGATAACTTCTTCTGTTTTCCATACCTGAGTCATTTTAGCAAAGCCTCCTTGTTTTGTCAGTAGATTCTATTGGTTCTGGTTATTTCGCCTTCGAGACTCATCACTACTTCGTCAACCACCATGTTCTGCGGCTTGCCGAGTTCGAGCGCCGCTTTAACCATTGCAGTCAGGCCACCGCAGCAGGGAACTTCCATGCGAAGTATTATAACACGCGGAATATCATTCGATGTGAAGATTTCTGCGAGCTTCTCGACGTAACCTTCGGTGCGATCGAGTTTGGGGCAGGCAATTGCAACCGACCGGCCTCTGATATAGCGCCACTGCACATCAGGACTGGTTACCGGCGAACAGGTCGAGAGTATTACCAGTTCGCGACCGTTGAAAAACGGCGCTTTCGGCTGCAACAGGTGCAACTGCACCGGCCACTGCGAAATCTCAGATTTCATTACTACCGGCATGGCGCCATCGGCTACCGCTTTGGCCTGCTGCTGCGCCTGCTTCATCATGCGCATCTGGGTCCCGGGGCAACCGCCCTGGCGCGGCGCGGCCGCCGCCATTTTGGCTTCGTGCTGTTTGTGAGCTTCGCGCATGGCGTCGGCGCCAGCAGCTCCGCGAATCTGTTCGACATACTCGATAGTGCGGTCGAAGTCGAATTCTTCGGCTTCTTTTTCGACAATCTTGAGTGCACCGGTCGGGCAGGTTCCGATGCAGTCGCCAAAACCATCACAGTAGGTTTCTTTGACCAGCTTCGCTTTGCCATTAACCAGCTGCAGGGCGCCTTCGGCGCATCCGGTTATGCAGTTACCGCAACCGTTGCAGAGTTCTTCGTTGAT
>CAZMWO010000810.1:0-1658 GCA_964569565.1 uncultured bacterium
GAAAGCCGATGCCGATTGCAGCCAGCCTGTTTTCGGGATTTCGCGAAGACAGCAGGTCTGAGAAATGTCGTTCTGCTTCTTCAGGGTCTATTTTGCGCAGGGCGCTTACCGAGCGACTGCGCACCAGCGGTTCATTGCTTGCCAGCAGGTTGGGCAGCACCCTGGGCAGAATCGCCGGGGCAACGCTTTCGGCTGCGTTGATGAATGGCAGGGCGAGGTTCGAGTTGTCTCTGAGCAGGTGCTTTTCGATGAAGCCGGCATCGCTGATGCCGCCGTGGCGGCTGAGAAACGCGCCAACGGCCGGCAAGGTTTCATCGGGAATGCTGTCGGGTGAGCTGCGGATAATGGCGAGAAGCTCTTCGGCCTGCTCTTTGCGTGCGTTCAGGAAGGTTTCACGGCTGAGGACAATGCTGGCCTGTTGCGTTGGAGCCGCTTCTACGGTGGTAACGACTGGCTCGTTGCCTGAAAGCTGGTTCAGGTCGATTTTTATCCGCTCGGCAATTTTTCCGGCGGCCTGATTGGCAAAGAAAGAAAGTTCGCGGTCATCGCTGGTCAGAAAAGGCAGCAGAGACCTGATAGCCTGCTCGCTTTTTCCCGCCCGCGTCAGCTTGACAATAGCCTGGATCTTGACGCTGCGTTTGTCTGAGTTGAGTTGCGCAATAAGTTCTTTTTCTTCGCTCATGCCGGTGCCTGATATGGAACTAGTTCAGCATTCATTCTAATTACAAGGCCGGCCCACTGCAACTAATTTAAAAAACAGTTATTATGGCTGCAGAGTAAGGCGGGGTGCTGTGTAGCCGGAGCCCTGACTGCCGGGGCGGGCCATGCGGTTCGCTTCGCGGCGCACGATGTGCGGCGTGATAAAAATAATCAGTTCGGTTCTGACTTCGCGCGAAGTGGTTTTCTGAAAAAGCTTGCCAATGCCGGGCAGATCGCCAAAAAACGGCACTTTGCTTATAGAGGTGCTCTTGTCGGTTTTTATCATTCCGCCAATTACAATCGTATGATTGTTTTTACAGATAACCTGAGTTTTGGCGCTGCGGTTGCTGAGGTTCGGCGTTGAATTGCCGCCGAGTTCGGTGAAGCCGAGCACGCTCGAAATAGTGGGCTGAATGTCGAGAAACACCTCATCGTTGCCGGTTACCGAGGGTGTTACGAGCAGTGTGATGTCGGCGTTGGCCTGGGCTATGGTGCTTGTTACCTGGCCGGTTTCGGCATTGACCTGTGAGGCAGACACGTATGGAATCGCCTGACCGACGGTAATATTGGCTTCGCGGTTGTTGAGTGTAGTGATGACCGGGTTGCTCAGCACTTTTGCGAAGTTCTTGGTTTTGAGCATTGCCAGGAGCATGCGGAACTGGTTGACGTCGAGACTGCCGAAGCGGAACACGCCGGTGCCGCCGGCGTTGGACTCTTCAGGAGATATCGACATGTCGAAAATGTTCTCTTCGGTACCGGGCAGTGGAATTGACTTCTGCCAGTTGACGCCGAGTCTCTCCTCTTCGTTTTTGTCGATTTCGTAGATATGGGCATCGATGGTTACCTGGATCGGCGGCATGTCGAGCTTTTCGATAAGCTCTCTGATGCGGTTGAGATTGCTCTGGGTGTCGGTGATGATCATCATGTCCATGCGTCCAGTGCCGGCTCCTGCTCCGCCG
>CAZMWO010000811.1:0-1644 GCA_964569565.1 uncultured bacterium
GGCACTCGATCTCGACTTTGCAGTATCGGCAGTTGTGCCGGCAGGTGACTGACGGATTGTTTCTCTGACCTTTTGAACAGGCTGTTTCGCAGATAGCGGAACAGCCTGTTCTGCTATAACGCAGATTTTGTTTGGTTAAAGCCGGCCGTGGGTTATATAATCAGAAAAACATTACTGGAAGACCTATGCTTGATATCGGAAAGCTTGTCAAATGGCTGTCAGGAACTTCTGCCAAAAAGGAAGAGGTCGCGACAACCGCGGCCGAACGTCGGCTATTTCAGCGATTGCAGCTTGAAGATTGTGAAGTCTCCTTTTTTGGTGGCGGCCCTTTTCCGGTAAGCAATCTGAGCTATGGCGGTTTTCGCGTAGATTTTGCGGGCTGGCCCGGGCTGGCGGCTGTCGAAAAGGGTGTCGTCTATGATTGTCAGTTGCGAATGCAAGGCGTTCAGCTGACCTGCCGGGTCGTCGTCAAAAATCTGTTTGACACGCTCGTGGGCTGTGCTTTTGCCGATATGACACCGGCACAGTCGGCAGTGGTAAGTGATTTTATCAAGCCGCGTATCATTGGCTGCTCTCTGCGAGAAATCAATGCTGCCAAACTCAAAAACGACAGTCCCGAACTGAAAATGCGCTGGTTTCAGGGCGAGAATGGTGCGCAGGTCTTCTTATGGCAGACTGTCGATGGCGAGATCGTTAAGCAGGAATTTTACTTTTTTGACTTCTGTATGACATGGGATAAAGCTGGCGAAGGACTGCGAACTGGTAAGGTCAAGGCCGAAGGACGCAGCAATTTCGGGCGTATATCGCCGGACTCAGTAGTGTTTTTCCGGATTCCGCCATATCGCGCCTTGAAACTGGGTCGCACAGTGCTGGAGTGCTCGACTCTGCCAGAAGAGGCACGTGAGAACATTTTGCAGGAAATTGCCAATGAAGAAAAACGTCTGTTTCATCGCTACATAATTAAAGATGGTGTAGTGGCCTTCGTTGTCGATAATCCAGCCGGACAGCGGCTGACTGTGCTCAATATCAGTATGAATGGTGTCGCTCTCTATAATTCTCCAGAATCGCCGGTCAGCAGCGAACGTTCTCTTTCTGGTACTCTTTTTGTTGGCGATCACTCACTGCGCGCCATTTTTGAGCCGGCTTATACGCATGCCAACATTCTGGGCGGTCGACTCATGATCGAAGACGCTGCCGGTCAGCAGAGTTTCGAGCAATTTCTCGCTCCACGTCTGCTGGCGCAATATCTCGAAGAAGTGCCGTCGCCGACCGAGCGCCCACCTTATGCGCCACCCAACGCGCGCTGTTATCTCTATACCGGCCTGCATAACACTCATGTTCTCAGTCTGGTCGAAACCGGCGGCAGCCTGTATGGTGGCCGCATAGCGTTTATGGATCGCGCTTTGAAATGGCATGGCAAATCTTTGACAGAATATCGCTGCCCGGAAGGACTGATTTTTCCAGGAGACTGGGAGCTGGAATCGACGATCGTCAGCCCGATTGCCGTTATTGATGAGATGACTGTACAGATAAGTCGTCAAATGATTGAAAATGCCGAGCAGATTGCTCCCGAAGTTAAAACGGCCTGGCTGGCCGCCCTGGTGGTTGAGTATTAAGAGTGCTTATTGCAGCTCGCCGAGCGCT
>CAZMWO010000812.1:0-1641 GCA_964569565.1 uncultured bacterium
TCTCTATATGGCACCGGTCAGGAACTCGACGAGATTCTGTTCGTGCTCAACCGGCGCTTTGGCGGTGAGCCGCGCAAAAGCCTGGTTTTGAAAGAACTGGTAAAACTCTATGGTGAGATCAAGAGCTTTTCGACCGAAGAGTTGTTTCACCGGCTGCAGATATCTTATGACAAGGCTGAAGGCATAATAGCCGCTCTGGTAACGGTAATTCAGCTTATGCGTATGTTCAAGGCCTCTGAGCTCAAACTTTTCAG
Organism: uncultured bacterium; assembly: GCA_964569565.1. Classification (GTDB taxonomy): domain Bacteria; phylum Muiribacteriota; class Ozemobacteria; order Ozemobacterales; family Ozemobacteraceae; genus Rifleibacterium. The sequence continues at coordinate 255 of CAZMWO010000812.1, forward strand.
CCTGCCGCTCGGTGAGTGCCTGTTAAGCAATCTGGTAGCCCGAAAGAGCGAGCATTATACCGCCCGGTTGGCAGCCGGCATCAGCCGGTATGTCGAAAACATCGGCATTGCTTTGTCATTTGACGCAGTGCATGCTCAGCACGTTGCTTCGCTGGCTCTGCAGATTTTTGATGCAACCCGGCAGATACACCTGATGGGGCAGAACGAGCGCAATTACCTGCTGGCCGCGTCCAGCCTGCATGATATTGGCAATGTTATTGCAACCCGGGCCAGGCACAAACATTCGCAGTACATAGTCAACGCCCAGGATTTTCCGTTCTTCAACGATGAAGAGAAGGGCATAATTGCCAACGTCGTGCGCTATCACCGCAGCAGCATGCCCAAGAAAACTCACCCTGAATTCATGGCGCTGTCACACCCGGCCCGCATGACGGTCATGAAGCTCGCTTCACTGCTGCGAATCGCCGACAGTCTCGAGAATTCGCAGCGGCAGAATATCAGAAAAATTCGCTTCGATTGTGATGAGAGCGGTATAATCATCATTGTCGATTGTCTCGAAGAACCATTTTCGATCGAAAATTCATTCAATTCCCGCAAAGATCTTTTTGAGGACTTTTTTGGCATCAAGTTGAAACTGGCGGTTGAACGGACAAGAGCATGAAAATCAAAAGATATCTGAATCGCGAACTGAGCTGGCTCGAATTCAATTCCCGCGTTCTCGAACAGGCGTCTTACAAAGAAACTCCGCTGTTGGAGCGCCTTAAGTTTATCGCAATTTTTGCTTCGAACCTCGACGAGTTTTTTATGGTGCGTGTCTCGGGCGTAATGTCGCAGATCAGGCTTGGCTACCGCGAACGCTATATCTCGGGGCATCGGCCTGAAGAGGTTTTTGAGCTGATGGGCCGGCGCATCGAAAAGCTGGTAGAACACGAATACAAGCTGCTCAACAAGGAAGTCCTGCCGGCGCTGGAAAAAGAGGGCGTGTTCTTTTATACGGCAGCGACTTTGCCTGAAGAGATGCTGCTTGAAGTGCGCGAGAAGTTTCTCAAAAAGTTTCTGATGATTCTGACGCCGATGGCGGTCGATCAGGCCCGGCCTTTTCCTTTTATTCCCGGTAAAACACTTAATTTGCTGGTTAAGCTGGCTGCCAACAATGGCAAGTCACAGCCTTTGTATGCCGTAGTTCCGGTGCCGGGCCGCGAAAGATTTTTTGAAATAGCCGCCGGCAGCTATATTTATTGCGAAGAGCTGGTGCGCCTGTTTCTTAAAGATCTCTTCGAGGGATACAAACTTGAAAAGACCTGTTTGTTCAGGATCATTCGTGATGCCGAACTGTTGATTCTCAACGAGGTGTCCCGGTATTTTCTCAGAGAATTTTACCAGAAAC
>CAZMWO010000813.1:0-1637 GCA_964569565.1 uncultured bacterium
TGGTCATCGCCATTGCCCGCACCGGGTAAGCCGGATCAGACGTATCGGGAATGAGCTCCCCTCTATTTCTTGCCGCTGCCGCAGGGACACGGAGCGTTGCGGTCAACCGAATCATCGGCACGTACCGGAGCTTTCGGCTTTTCTTCTGCTTCATCACCGCGGTTGTAGTAGACTTCCTGTTCCTTCTTTTCCTGGGCTTCGCGCTCTTCCGCCCGTGAATAGGACACGCGGTACATGTAATACAAAAGGTCTTCCTTGATGCTGTCGATCATGTTCTGAAACATCTGAAAACCTTCGATCTTGTATTCGACCAGCGGGTCGCGCTGCCCCCATGAACGCAGGTGAATGCCGTCCTGCAGGTTATCCATGTTGTGCAGATGATCTTTCCACTTGCTGTCTACAATCTGCAGCAGCAGAAATTTCTGCATGCTGAAAAAGTCCTGTTCGCCAAGTTCGGCCCGTTTGGCAGCCAGTTTGTCGAGCGCCCGGCGGCGCAATTCGTTGACCAGCTCCTCGCGCGCATACGAGCAGAGCTGCCCTGGCTGTGCCTTATGCGGATCGCCACCGTCGGCCTCGATCGGAAAAATCTTCTTAAGCTGGTCGGCCAGAGCATTGTAATCGTAGTCGTCCGGGTCAATATCAGGGTTGAGGGCATTACCAACCGCGTCTTCGATGACTTCATCGATCATCGACAACAGGTCTTCGTAGATCTTTTCCTGCTCGAGCGCTTTGCGGCGTTCCTGGTAGATCACGGTGCGCTGCTGGTTCATGACGTCATCATATTTTAGAACGTGTTTGCGCACATCGAAGTGGTAAGCTTCGACCTTGCGTTGAGCGCTTTCGATCGACTTCGAGATCCAGGGGTGTTCTATCGGCTCACCCTTTTCCCAGCCGAGTTTTTCCATCCAGCCGGCGATATTTACCGAGCCGAACAGCCGCATCAGGTCGTCTTCCAGAGACAGATAGAACTGGCTGGCACCCGGATCGCCCTGACGGCCGGCACGACCGCGCAACTGATTGTCGATTCGTCTCGATTCATGACGTTCGGTGCCAAGAATAAACAGGCCTCCAGCTTCGATTACCCGCCTTTTCTCATCTTCACACTGCTGACGGTATCTGGCCACCGCTGCAAGGTATTCTTCGCCTTCAGAGTGACCTAGTTCATCTTTGGCCAGCATTTCGGGGTTGCCGCCGAGCAGAATGTCGGTACCGCGACCGGCCATGTTGGTAGCGATGGTTATGCTGCCTTCGCGCCCGGCCTGGGCAACGATCTCGGCTTCTTTTTCATGATACTTGGCGTTGAGCACCTGACACTCGATGCCGCGTTTACGCAGCATGGCCGCGATCAGCTCGCTTTTTTCGATCGAGATGGTTCCGACCAGCACCGGCTGTTTACGCTCGTTGATTTCGATGATGTGCTCGACTATCGCTTCGAACTTTTCGGCAACTGTCTTGTAGATGACATCGGCGAGATCCTGGCGTATGCAGGGCTTGTTAGGCGGGATAACCACGACTTCGCATTTGTATATCTCATTGAATTCTTTGGCTTCGGTTTCGGCGGTACCGGTCATACCCGCCAGTTTGCGATAAAGGCGGAAGTAGTTCTGAAAGGTGATCGAAGCAAGAGTCTGGTTTTC
>CAZMWO010000814.1:0-1637 GCA_964569565.1 uncultured bacterium
TAACCAATTGCCCCCACAATTCAAATGCGACAAAGACTAGATATCAGCGCGGGTTGATGATCGGGGCCAGGTTGCCGTCACCGAAAAGCTTTTCGAGTTCGAGCGGATCGATGTTGGCGGCGGCGTCTTCGGCGGCTGCCGATGAATATTGCTTGCCGGCCTCGATGAAGACCTGGTGGCCGGGTTTTTTGCTGAAGCCGACTTTGCCTTCTTCAACCGATACGATCGTCTCTTTGTCGCTGACATCGATGCGTAGAGTGGTGCCGAGAACAGTAGCCATGCCCGATGGGGTGTGAATCTTGAGTTCCTTGTTCTGCGGCGAAATCTTGTAGACTGCGATACCGCTCATCTGGCGCAGGTCTTTTTCGCTGAAATTGCGCACTTCGAGATAGGTGTTGCTGCTTAAAACAATGCGGCTGTCGTCAGACGTCAACTGAATCTCAGCCTTGGCATCATCTGAAGTTCTGATTGAGTCGCCGGTGAACACCTGTTGCTGGACGGCAGCTGTTGCAAACGCTTCAGAACTGGCAGGCTTTACATCTACCTTGCCCTCGACGCCGGCCAGCTTGCCGATTGGCTCAGATTTGGCTCCGCAGCCGACCAGCAGACAAATTCCCACCATCAGACAGAACGACGCAAAAACCTTGATTTTACTTTTCATTTTGTTCCTCTTTGTTCAGGTCGATTATTACCAGCGTAACATCGTCTTCAAATGTACGCCCCTGCGAATGAGAACGCAAGCACTCGATCAGCGAGGCGGCGTCTTCTTCCAGGCTGTTCTGCGCCGGCAGATCCGCCACCAGCTTGTAGAAAGAATCGTAACCAAACATCTGATTCTTCCAGTTTACACCTTCTATTATACCGTCTGAATAGATAAAAAGTTTTGAGTTTTTTGGAAAATCAACTTCGGTCGTGGTAAAAGGCCGTGGCTTTTTTGACAACCCCAGTGGTAGACTGGGCAGCGGGATTTCATTTGCTACGCCTCCATCTTTAAGAACTGAGGGAAGATGCCCGGCGGAAATCAGCTTCAGTTTGCTGGTCGTCGGGTCGATGATGCCAGCCACTGCCGACATCATGCGCCGTTTCTGTGTCATGTTGTAAATTGTCAGGCTTATTTCCTGCAGCAGTCTCTGCAGATCGAAGTCTTCACGATCGGCTTCGAGCAGCACCACGGTTTTGGCAACCGTGGTGATCATGCTTGCCGAAAGCCCATGCCCGGTTACGTCACCGAGAATGAAGAAAATGCGGCCGTCTTTGAGCTTGAAAAAATCGTAGTAGTCGCCACCGGCATCTTTGTAGGGAATACAGGTGCCGTAGCAGGTTATGCCGCGCTCATCGACCAGTTTTTCGGCAGGAAAGAAGTTCTTTTGAATCGTGCCGCAGAATTCTCCTTCCAGCAACTGTTCGCGTACTTCCGAAATTTCGAGAAAGCGCAGAAACAGAAAGATGACGAATGCGGTCAAGCTGTAACCGGCCCAGGTCAGCACTACCGGCGGATGTTCAAGCGGCAGGAAAGAGTAGGCGAACAGAAAAACCGGCATCAGCAACCATAAAATGAACATCTGGCGCTGATTGTTCCTGATGAAATCGGTAAAAATGAAAACCGCAATTATGATTCCGATCAGATAGTAAAACAA
>CAZMWO010000815.1:0-1636 GCA_964569565.1 uncultured bacterium
AAAATATTATGGTAAGATCAGTCCCGGGGCACACTGGGGCAGTATTGGTGATACAGGGATTTTCAGAAGAACAGTTGCTATACCTGAAAATTACAAAGGATATATGGTTTACCTGGAGATAATTACCGGCGGAGAGGCTCAAGTCTTCGTTAATGGAGAAATATATCAGGGAAATGATCCAAATCATTACAGGGTACTTATTTCAGAAAAAGCTGAAGGAATACCGTTACCATTTCTGTTCCCAGCTGGCTGCCAAAAAGGAAGAAGATCTCGATCTCGCCATTGCCGGCGTGCAGTTGCTGCTTGTTGCAGTTAAGGGCTCCGATACATTTTTCAGGCGCTTTAAGGGACACGAAGACCTTGTCTTAAGTCGTTTCGAGGGTTTGGTGAGCAGCCTCATCGCCATTATGCTCAATACCCTCGATGGCGGTAAACACCTCAATAATGCCGGCAAAAAGATCGCTGGGGTGGGCCGTACGGTGATTGACTGGCTGACGAAAACCAGGTTCGGCAGATGGATTGCGCGCGGTGCCTCGTGGCTCGGCGATTTCGTCGGTTCTCTCGGCGAAAAGGCGACGAAGCAGATAGCGCCTCTGCTGAAAAGTATAAGAACCTCAATCAATGGCTTTCTTGAAGGCCTCGGTAAGATGGGAGCCAGGCTCGCAAAATCGATCGGTACTATGCTCGACGATCTGGTTGCGGTCGTAGATGATCTTGCCGCCGCGCTTAGCGCGAAAATAGCGGCATTTCGCGACCTGCTCGCCAGTTCCTCCAAACATTGGGATGATCTTGTAGAATGGGCAAACCGGGCGAAGAGTGCGGCAGATGATGCCATGGGAGCAGCTTCTGACTGGGTGTCGAAGTTTCTTGGTGCCATGCAGGAAGTATTTCAGGCGCTCCTTGATTTTGCTGCAAGTCTGTTTACCAGGCTTGGCCGATTTATCTATCGCGTGGCCTTTGCGTTTATCGGCTGGGTGTGCAAAAAGGCGCAGGGTTTTGCCACATGGGTCATCGACTGGATCTGCAAGCACAATGAAGCGGCCAAAGCCGAGGTTGAAAAAATCATCAAAGCGACCTGCACCTCCGGTGAAGCACTCGACAATGGCATCGAAAATGTTATCAACACCCTGATCGGTGAGTTCGTCAACAGCTTTACCAGCGGTCCGATCGTTGATGAGATCAAAGACCTCAACATGCAGGACATCAAGATGAAATTTGCTGTACTCGGCCGGCAGCCGAATCTGGTGGTTGGCAACGTTTACAAGTATGCCACGCAGCAATGGCTGAAGCGCGACTGGGAACCGGTCAGGCATCACTTCGCCAGTGAAGTCGTCGATGTTTCCGGCAGATATGGCGAGTATGAAATTGCCACCGCCAGAATCGATGAGATCACCAATATAGTAAGCACAATTATCGCCTGTGGTTCACTCGGTCTGGCGCTTCTTGGCATCGTGTTTTCAGGCGGAACGGCGATTGGCCCGGTAATACAGGCGATGTCGCTTGTCGATAAGGCATTCAATATCTTCAAAGCCGCTGTCATTGATATTCCGCAGATCGGCATCGCCGTTTATGTTATGTTCGGCCTCGTCATAAAATACGATCTTCTGGTAACCGACATCTGCTTTGGCGAAACCGG
>CAZMWO010000816.1:0-1636 GCA_964569565.1 uncultured bacterium
ATTCATCTGAAGCTGCTTTTTGCGATCGAAGACGAGCAGGGCCGCCCTTACGAGGCCGAGGCCGAGCTGATCAAGATCGGGCGGCGCAAGGACTGCCAGATTGTGCTGACTGCCTCAGAGATCAGTCGCGAGCATGTCGAAGTCTTTCTCGACAATGGCAAAACCATGGTGAAACCGCTGACGACATCGAACATCTGCCGCCTGAACGGCAACGAACTCAAAAAGACGACGCCAATCAAACCCGGCGACAAGCTCAATATGGGCGGCACCGAGTTCCTCGTCACCAAAGCCCGCCCCGCCTGACAGCTGGAGTAACGCCCACTTAATAATCTCATCTACAACGCCGCAGAACGGCTATCACAAGGTCCCTCAGAAAGCCTCGCGCAAGGCCTCAGAAACACAAAGAACAGCCGGCCGCAGTGCCTGCCAACTGAATTATTATCGCTAAAGATATTGCAAAATTCTATGCCGAAGTTTTTAGGGTTATAGCCATAAAAACTTCTTGGTTTGGCAGGTTTCTTGTAATACAGCCATAAAAAATCGGAGCGTTTCAGATCAGTTTCTGATCTGGAATTCTACTGATTTGGTGCGCGGGTTACCGGTGCTGTCGGTGACTTTGATGGTCAGGCGATAACGGCCGTTGGCGAGGCGGGTGGTGTCGAGGTGGTTGCTGGCTGAGTAGCCGGAAGCGGTTGTGCCGCTGGTCAGGTTGATTAGAAAAAAGCGGGGGCCGTCGGCGCCGTTGGCACGCACCCGACCGTTGCCGAGGCGCAGCGAGTCGCGATAGATGATCAGGCTGAGCTGCACCCGTTCGCCGGTGAAAGGCAGGCGGTCGAATCTGAAGACTTCCTGTTCGGGAATCTGGCTGGTGGCGCTACCGTCTTCATTCAGGCGATCGAGCGACCAGGCCGCCTGATATATGGCGTGCTGGTAAGCTGCGCGGTTCATGCGGTCATTGGCACCGATAATGATATCGACTTTCCCGTTGAGGGTGCGGTTGTTACCATCGAGCATCGCCGCCTCGTCGCTGCCGTGTATGGCTGCGTAGACGTTATGAATGACCGGCGGATAATAATCTTTTACAGTTGCGACTAACGCAGCCGGATTGAGATAGGTGCCGTCGGGGCCGATTATTTCAAGATGAATGTGGTCGTAGCTTCGCTTTTCAGGGAAAACTGGCTGATGCCAGCGCGCGACCTGACCGACTTTGCTGCCGGCTGTGACTGATCTGCCGCTTTCGGCCGCCGCAAAAATTTCTGCCGGCACCGAACCAGGGTCGATATGCCTGAACATCCAGCTGTTGCCCTTTTCATCGACGACTGCCACTTCTAGATAGCGTGTGTTCGAAGTCATGCCGCGCCGGAAAGTCGTGCGCTGATAACTGAACCGGTGCGGATTAGCCGAAGCCGAGATCTTGTAATCGTTAACGCTGACGCGGCCGCTGACCGGCGTGTACACATCGGTTCCTGCCGGCGCACACAGGTCGAGGCCACCATGAAAATATGGTATGCTCTGATAGTTCTGATAATCATAGAACTGCGCTCCGACATCGAAAGCGACTTTATATATGGACGGCAGCTCACTGGCTGATGTTGCGAGCGGCATCGCAACAAAGAAAAAAGCTGTAATCAGCCAT
>CAZMWO010000817.1:0-1630 GCA_964569565.1 uncultured bacterium
TGGCCGTTGGCCATGATACGCTCATCATCACTTCCGAGAAGAAGCTTGGTAACATAAACAGCGCCGAATCGGCCTTCAGTGCGATATGCCGCGCTGATTATCTTTTGCGCGGTCAATTTGGCCTCTTCTTCAGGCAATGCCGCGGTTTCGCCAAGACAGACATCACAGGCGCCACAGTCGATTTCGCGCTTGCCGGCCTGCGCTTCGACCGGGTATGGTTTGCCAAAATGCTCTGAGAGCAATCTATGCCGGCAGACCGGCGAAATGGCGTAGCGCCCGATTTCGCTGAGTTGGCGCTCGATAACACGACGCCGTTCCGGTGAAATGCCTTCTTCACGAAAAGACAGCATCTTATGGGTAACCAGATCGCCGGCCGAGAAGAACAGTATGCAGTCAGCCGGTGCGCCGTCGCGACCGGCACGGCCTGATTCCTGCTGGTAATGTTCGATCGAACGCGGAGTGTTGGCATGAATGACATAGCGCACGTTCGAGCGGTCGATGCCCATGCCAAAGGCTATTGTTGCAACGATTACGTCGAGTCGTTCGTGAACGAAGTCGTCCTGCGCCTTCGCTCGCAACTGGGCGCTGAGACCGGCATGATATGGCGCACATGAAACACCGGCGCGCGCGAGCGTTTTTACGAGGCGATCTACTTCTTTGCGCGTCTGGGCGTAGACGATGCCGCCCTCGCCGCGATGCTGCCGGATGGCTTCAAGAACCTGATGTCCCTGGTCATATCTTGGAAACGACCGGTAAATCAGGTTAGGCCGGTCAGGGTGTCCGATCAGCTCTACCGGTTTGCGCAAACCGAGTTGCGCGATGATATCCTGCTGAACCTGCGGGGTTGCAGTGGCCGTGAGCGCGATGCGCGGCAAGCCGTCGAAACCGGCGAAAAGTGGCCCGAGTTGGCGATATTCGGGTCTGAATTCATGTCCCCAGTGCGACACACAATGCGCCTCATCAACAGCGAACAGGCCAAGATACGGCCTGATGATATCGAGAAGACCGCCGGCGACCAGGCGTTCCGGGCTGACATACAGCAATTGCAGAGCACCGCGATTGAGTTCGGCAAAAACCCGGCGGCGTTCTGCTTCGCCGGCCTGCGAGTGCAAAGCACCGGCTTTCAGGCCTATTTCATTGGCGGCCGCCACCTGGTCGTCCATCAATGCGATCAGAGGCGAAACCACCAGCACCAGGCCGATCCCGCAGGCCGCCGGCAGCTGATAACACAGACTTTTTCCGCCACCGGTCGGCATCACGATAAGAGCGTCATGCCCGGCAAGCACGGCCTCGACGGCCTGCTGCTGCAAAGGTCTGAAATTGCGGTATCCCCAGTATTTTTCGAGCGCCTGTTGCGGACTCAGCTTATTCATTTTTTCCCATTCATTTCGACAGCGCTTTTGTTTCGGTCGCTATCGCAACCCTGTCATCTCATTAACAGATTAAGCACAAAACGAGATAAAGGCAAGCCTGCAAATAGCAAAGATATAGATCCTGCGACTGCCCAGGATAACAGTTTTACTCTCTTTTGTAATTCTGCGCGTAGCCGTCATACGAAGTCGCAGAACCTATCATGCTAGTCCTCTGTCACATAAGAGTTCAAGAATTCAATCCGAGAGACTCCGCTTAT
>CAZMWO010000818.1:0-1624 GCA_964569565.1 uncultured bacterium
GAAGCCCCAGATATAAATGAATTCAACATGCCCGAAAATTTTCCTGACCATATCAGCCTGCCGGCGCGCACGCCAAAACTGTCTGCAAGCCAGGGCACTCTCGGTCTTATGGTCCACACAAAACCTTCGGCAACAAGTTTTGCATGCTGCGAACCCCCTTACGAACTCAACATGAGCATGGTGCAGAGGCCAGAATACCGAAGGAATTTTCTGCTCTACATTATGCACATGGCAATGGATCTCGACGACTACGATCTTTACCTCGGCGTAGCTGAAAGAACTCTACCGGACAACCCGCTTGAGCTTGATATAATCGCAAATGAGTACCGCCACCCCGAAATACCTGACTGGATAGACCTTCCTCAGATTCCTGAGAAACGTTCTAAAATGCGGATATGAGCTACAATATTTATCTGCCTGTTTTTTCGCTTCTGACGTTGACTTGCTGGTTACGAGAGATTAGAATGCTGTAAAGCAAAAGCTGGAGAAAACTTATGAGATTCTTTACCCTGAGCGATAAAGGCAAAGTACGCCCGAATAACGAAGATTATGCCGAAAGTCTCGCATTGCAGTACTGTGGTCCGCTCGGCAACAAAATAGAATTGACCGCCCTGATACTTGCAGACGGAATGGGCGGCGCTGCGGCCGGCGAATATGCATCCATGCTGGCAGTTCAGACGGTCAAGGAGAACATGTCGAAAAACCTGTTCGAAAAACAACCTGAATATCTGCTGAACTCTGACAAGACAGTATTTCTCGAAGAGTGTTTTGTGAAAGCCAACACGGCAATATACAGCAAAGCCTGTGAAAACCGCGACATGGAGGGTATGGGCACCACCATCGTCGTCGCGCTGGTATATAGAGATTCGCTGGCGCTGGCTCACGTCGGCGACAGCAGATGCTATCGCTATCGCCGCAATGAACTGGTTTCGCTGACCAGAGACCATTCTCTCGTACAGGAATTTGTCGAAGCAGGCAGAATTACTGCGAAAGAAGCCTTTTCTCACCCGCAGCGCAATGTTATTACCCGCGCCCTGGGAATTGCTGAACAAACCGAAGTTGACCGCAAGAACATGGTGCTTGAAAAAGGCGACCTGCTGCTGCTCTGCTCAGACGGCCTCTGTGGCTTTGTCGAGGATGAAATGATCAGTCAGGTCATCGGCAAAGTTTTTTCATCTGAAGGCACAGACCTCGAACTGCTGGCAAACAACCTGATAAAAGCCTCGTATCTGAACGGCGCCGGCGACAACGTCAGCGTCTGCCTGTATCAGCACATATAAACACAACACCGGATGGAAAATAAGCCTGCCAATCCCGAGCTCAGCGCAGCCGAACAGCTGGATGCGCTCGAAATAATCTGTCGCAGTCTGGCCGCTGTTTTAAAAAAGCGGGTAGAAGACGATTCTGATGGCGGGGTTTCCGGGTTTTTCGACCAGCTTGAGAGAGTAGATTTTGCCAATCTGCGCCGGCATCTGTCTGGCGAACCTGACGCTCTGTCGACACTTTCAGAACTCAAGACAGTTGTCAGTGAAAAAGACCAGAAAATTATCGAGTTCAAAACCAGCCTTGCCGATCTGGTGGTCGAAAACCGCAATCTGCAGAAGCAGCACCAGGCTTTACAGGA
>CAZMWO010000819.1:0-1622 GCA_964569565.1 uncultured bacterium
ATTGAGGATTCAATAGCTACAAGTTCAACTTTGACAAAGCACTAGGCTTTATTTATGCAGTTATCAATAATTCAGCCCTTGCGCTAATAAATTACATCCAGCAGCAATCAGTCGTTTATGTGCGAAATTTCACAAAAAGATTACGATTGGCGGCGAAATTCACGCTGTACCGGATTGACGATTGTTTTAGCCTATGCTACGCTTGCCAGATAGAACGCAATATAAGCGTTTCTGCCATAACCATCAGACAATCGATATATAGCCGGTTATGAAAAAGAATATATAGGAATGGAAGAAAGGAAATTGTCGACATGACCACTCACGAGCCCCGGATCTATTACACCAAAACTGATGAAGCTCCTGCACTGGCCACCGTCTCTCTCCTGCCCGTCATCGAGTCGTTCGTAGCACCGGCCGGAATCAAGGTCGAACTGCGCGATATCTCTCTGGCCGGCCGTATTCTGGCAAGTTTTCCCGAACATTTAACGCCTGAACAGAAGCAGAGCGACGATCTCGCTTTTCTCGGCGATCTCGCCAACAAGCCAGAAGCAAACATAGTCAAGCTCCCCAATATCAGTGCCTCGATTCCGCAGCTTACTGCTGCCATTAAAGAACTCCAGGACAAAGGTTACAAAGTTCCCGATTATCCTGTTGAACCGCAGAACGAAAAAGAAACCGAAATCAAGAACCGTTACGCTAAAGTGCTGGGCAGCGCGGTTAACCCGGTTCTGCGCGAAGGCAACTCAGACCGCCGCGTCGCCGCGCCGGTCAAGCAATATGCCCGTAATCACCCGCATTCAATGGGCACCTGGAGCCATGATTCAAAGACTCATGTCGCTCACATGCGCGCCTTCGATTTTTTTGGTCGTGAGCAGGCTGCTGTAATCGAAAAGGCCGGAATGGCCAAAATCGTTTTCGAAGACGAAAATGGCAACGAGACCGTTCTCAAAGACAAGATCATGCTCGATCATGACGAAGTCATCGATGGTGCCCGCATGGAAGTTAAGAGTCTGCGCAAATTCATCGCCGAAGAAATCGAAGACGCGAAGCAGAAAGACGTTCTGTTTTCGGTGCATCTCAAAGCGACCATGATGAAGATCTCTGACCCGATCATGTTTGGACACGTAGTCAGCGTATTCTTCGAAGACGTTTTCAAAAAGCATGCTGATACTTTTGCAAAACTGGGGATCAATCCCAACAATGGCATGGGCGCACTTTACGACAAGATTCAGGAACTGCCGCAGGCGAAGCAGGATGAGATTCGCAAAGATATCGATGAAGTCCTGAAAAAGCGCCCCCGTCTGGCGATGGTGAATTCTGAAAAAGGTATAACCAATCTGCACGTGCCCAGCGACGTGATCATCGACGCCTCGATGCCCGCGGCCATTCGCGCCGGCGGCAAAATGTACGGCCCGGATGGCGAACTGCATGATATGAAGGCGGTGATTCCTGACCGTTGTTACGCCAGAATTTATCAGGCAACCATCAATTTCTGCAGAGAACATGGCGCATTCGACCCGCGCACCATGGGCAGTGTAGCGAATATTGGCCTGATGGCGAAAAAGGCTGAAGAATACGGTTCACATGACAAGACCTTCCAGATTCCTGCCACTGGTACTGTG
>CAZMWO010000820.1:0-1620 GCA_964569565.1 uncultured bacterium
CAACCACCTCTCGCCTTAGTGAGCGTCAAATGGATCGACAGGAATCAATCAGGCGCGGTGGACACGCAAAATGACCCTGATCAGGTGCAGTTACTCTTCTCAAGAAAGTGCTTTAATATTCCTGAGACAGGAGCACCGGGAGATACAGCGTCTTTCACTACTCATTTAGATGATGTGTTCGAGTTATCCACTACTCAAGACATGACCGAGCAATTTTTGGCCGCAAGTTCTACCTGGCTTAATAACAAGAGAGTTCTTCTTCTGACAGTAGCAACAGGCGCGACCCTTTTGCAAGAATTTGTCCCAGGCTCCGATACGATCAAACTCAGGAAGACACCTGCCCCGACCGTGCGCTACATCTATGATTTAGCTGAGAACAAAAGTCTAACCGACCAACCGGTTAAAATTCTGCCGCAGTGATGAAGTGGTACGGTTATTGCTGGTAATTATTCGAGGTTGAAAATAAAAAAGAAATCTTTATATATTGTAAGGGTATTAGTCCGGGCAGGCGGTTTATCCTGCATAAGTTGATCTAGTTATATAAGTTTGGGAATCAAAATTTCAGGAGGGCATCAACATGCTAAGAAAAGGTTTTACACTCATTGAACTGTTGATCGTTATCACGATCATCGCGATCCTCGCGGGCGCCGCCATCCCGTATGTCCAGGACTACGTCGAAGACGCACGCATTGCACGTGCCAAGGCAGACATGGATGAGATCAGAGCTGCCCTCATGAGATTTGAGTTGGATAGAGGAATTCCATATAGTGCTTCATCAACAGCAGATCTTGTGGGACCCTATCTTGACAAAGCTCCTATTGACCCCTGGGGCGTGCCATACAGAATTTCTGCAACTTCGTCTATTGTATTATCCTACGGACCAAACCGCGACTCCGATTATAACGATCTTGCAGTAACTCCGGGCGCTAATGGAACAAGCGGAGACGACATTGCCAGAGACTTCCGCTCCCCCCTGGCACTTTCAAAGGCATACTGGATTGACGTTGATAAGAGCGGCAGTGTAACAGTTAACGACAAAATTAAGGTTCGCTTTACTCGACCGGCTCTTGTTGCTGACATCAAAAGCATGAATCAGACCGAATGGTTCTTTGGTGTTGCCGGTGCAACGCCGGCGGCTTTGACCGGTGCAACTATTACTACAGCAGAAGTCTCTTCCGACACCGCCACCTTGACTGCCAGGGAAGCCGACTTGACCCTTACGGTACTGGGCGCAGGAACATTTATTCCCGGCAGGGATACCCTGAATTATGCCTCTGCAGCACTTTCATTGAAAGATGCTGCAAAAACTCCCTTTGGTCCAAATGGATGTAAGAAAAATCAAGTCGTAATACAAAGTTTCTAATCTGATCCGATAGAGGGGCTCTGATAACAGAGCCCCTTTTGTATTTTCGCAGAACTGAAGGATGACAATGAACAAATCTGCTTTTACATTGCTTGAACTGTTGATAGTAATTACAATTATCGCTATTCTTGCCGGAGCGGTTTTGCCTTACGTACAGCAATACGTTGAAGATTCAAGAAATTCCAGGGCTAAGCAGGATCTTGACGAGATCAGAAACGCTCTTATCCGCTTTGAAACTGACCAGAGCCGGCCTTACG
>CAZMWO010000821.1:0-1619 GCA_964569565.1 uncultured bacterium
AGAAATGACTTTTTTCTGCTTTTCAGAATTCTGTGACTGCAGCAGTGACGCAAGCTTGTCCAGAGCCTGTTCGTTGTCGAGAAAGTCGTGACTTCTCAGCTTGTCCTGTAGGCTTAAGAGGATTTCCTCTATCATATGGTGACTGTTCCTCTATCCATTAAACGGTGTTCATACCCCGAAATTATAACAGCAAAAACGTCATGTGCAAAGTAATATTCAAAAAGATACGAAATAACACAGGCATACCTAATATCCGCAGACAGGAAGTCCGGGAGTTTTCAGCAGTATGCGGTCGGCAGTGACGAACATGGCAGCGCCGGCTTCGATGCAGCAGCAATAACCGTGTAACGACATCTCGCCCGCCGCGGCCGGAAGCTCAAGCGCACGCCGCAGAGCCGCCTCGTTGAGAGGAGCCAGTTCGAAGATATTCTGCCCCAGAACGAAATCAAGCAGGTCGGCGTAGCGACCCGGCGTTCTCGTTGCGCGTCGTAAAACCCATAGCGCCAGAGGCACCGACAGAACCAGTCCTTCAGCGCGCCCAGCCAGCGCCATAAGACCAGCTGCGCCATCTCCATCAGCCAGCCAGGTCATCAAAGGCCCGACATCGAGAGCCAGCAGACCACCGCCGAAAACGGCGCTACGCTCACCTGCCGCTTTTTCCGGCGCTTTGATAAGTCCACGCAGCAAACCCCGGCCGGCGACGAAGCGTTCGCGCCAGTAGGCGGTTCTGGCAGCCGGATTCTCTGAATAGAGGGCGCCGCGCCTCTGATGTAGCCAGCTGACAATTTCGGCTTCGATAAAAACAGTTCGGCGGCCGGCATGACGCGCCATGATGGCAAATTCCGGCCGATGGTTCGGCGAACTCGGCGAAATCCAGGCCTGCACCGTATGCCGTGACACGCGCAACAGTGCTGCCGCCTCATTTAGAGTTATCAGCCGGTCAGCCATCATCCTGCCTCCTGCCAGATCATGATCAGGCACTTTATTTAATATGTTACAATATTTTACAGTATTTTGCAATACATCAGAAAACCTGCTCCTGATGCCGCTTTCGCGAGGCCGTCCGGAAAACCGCAAACCTTTAACCACACCGACTTCCGTACAGAAGCATTCAGCGCAATAGGCTTCTGATCAGTCTTTAATGGCACAAAACCGGGATAATACCGATCAATAATGAGTTTTTTGCCGCAAAAAACTTGACCACCAACAGAAAATAAGCTAACATATCGAAACCAATTTAACTTTATGGAAAATTCTCCGGAGGTACAGTTTCAATGTCCATGGTATCAATGAAAAGCCTGCTCGAAGCCGGCGTGCATTTTGGTCATCAGACCAGAAGATGGAACCCCAAGATGGCCAAGTACATCTTTACTGCCCGCAATGGCATTTACATTATCGATCTGCAGAAGACCACAAAACTTCTCGATGAAGCCTGTGATTTTATCAAAAGCGTAGTTCGTGAAGGCAAACCTCTTCTTTTTGTCAGCACCAAGCGTCAGGCACAGGACATCATCAAACAGGAAGCCGAGCGCTGTGGCATGTTTTTTGTCAACTATCGCTGGCTCGGTGGGATGCTGACCAATTACGTAACTATTGAAAAGCGCATTAACAGACTCAAA
>CAZMWO010000822.1:0-1612 GCA_964569565.1 uncultured bacterium
CCGCAATGCTTGCCGACCGCCCACTGGTCGCGCGGGCGGTCGATTGCTCAGGCCGCAGTTTTGCGCTCCAGCTCAAGAGAAAAGGCGGCTGGTCGAGCCTGATCTTCAACCTCGATAATCCTGATCAGGGACTTCGTATTGCAGATAAGGCCGTTGAGCTCGACAAAAATTCCTCGCTGGTGCGCACAGCCAATCGTCTGCTCACCGACAGTCGGCTGATGTCTGTCGACCTCGCCGGCAGTGAGGCAGAGTGCCGGTTCGATCGCGTTGTCAGGCTGCATTTTGTCGCAGTTGACAGCTTTTTCGGAAATCGCAGCGATTACTACCTTTTTTGTGAATTTACCGGTCGTATCGCCGATGTTTTCGTGTGCGACGCAGATCATAAAATCCTTGACCGCCTGTCACGCACATCAAACAATCTGATCGGCGCGACTTATAAGCTTCCCGGCAGCATGCCGCTGCTCAACCCATTTAAAGCGGCAGCCCGGGAACTGGCACAAGTTTTTGCCGCCCCGCCATCGGAATGGAAAGACCGGCTTGGTGCCCTTTCGCCAGATCTGCAGGCCATGCTGCTTGCCCGTCTCGACACTGCCGGGCGTGAAAATGCCGCCAGAGTTTTCGCAGATCTTCTTGCTGATATTAATTCTGATTCTCAGGCACACGTCTATCACGATGCCGGTAAGGTTCGCGCCATCTCGGGCTACCGGCTCGATCACCTTAATGGGTTGCAGAGCAGAGACTTTGCCAGTATCAATGATGCTCTGAACTGGGTGAACGACACCTTCGTGGCGGCCCGCCGCCTGCATGAACGCAAAAAGAACTGCATCGGCATGATCACGCGCGAAATCAGGCAGAAAGAACGTCTTCTCGATGATCAGCGCAACCAGCTGGCGAAATATTCAGACTCAGAACATTATCGCCACCATGGCGATCTGCTGATTGCCAACCTGTATCAGATCAAGCCGGGCAGCCGCTCGGTCGAACTCGAAGACTGGCAGACTTCACAGCGTATCCGCATCGAACTCGACCCGGCACGGGCCCCATCGGCCTCGGCACAGCGTTTTTTCAACCTCTATAAAAAGGCGCAGCGCGGCATAGCCGAAGTCGAAAAACGCATAAAAATTCTCAGCGACGAGCTCACCTGGCTGCGCGAACAGCTGTGGATGGCTGAAACTGCCGAGAACGAGGCCGATCTGCTGCCAGATATCAAAGCGCTCGAACCAGTTGCCGGCGGCCAGGGGGCACGCCGCGAAAAATCCGGCGGTCGCGGCAGTCGCCGCCGCCCTGATTTCAATCCTGTTCTCGAAATCGACGGCTGCCGTTATTATGCCGGCCGCAATGCGCGCCAGAACGATGCACTGACTTTTCAGCTGGCGCGCCGCGGAGATTACTGGTTTCACGCCAACGATGTGCCGGGCGCACACGTGATTCTGCGCAAACCTGAGGGCGAAATCGGCGAAGACGATCTCTACCGTGGTGCCTTGCTGGCCGCCTGGTTCAGCTTCGCACGCGAAAGTGGCAAGGTGCCGGTCGACTACGCCGATGTTGCGCATGTAAAGAGAATTCCCGGCGGCGGCCCGGGACGCGTTTCTTACACTAACCAGAAAACCAT
>CAZMWO010000823.1:0-1610 GCA_964569565.1 uncultured bacterium
TCAGCCCGGATCGTGGTGAAGACAAGTCTGTAGACCTGTAAAAGCTTAATTTAAAGGCAATAATGCCGCCCGGCCAATGCCGGGCGGCATTATTTTTTTGAATTTTACTGCGATTGTGTTATCATTCCTGCATTAATACAAGCGAGGAGCGCAAGGAATGGAAAAATTCATCAGCCTGATCGGCATACCTGTTCAAATCGGCATCTGTTACGCACTTTCTACCGACCGCAAAAAAATCGACTGGAAGCTTGTCGGTTGGGGTATAGGCCTGCAGCTGATTTTTGCGATTCTGATCCTCAAGACCCCTCAGGGCGAAGCGCTTTTTGGCTGGCTCAACGACGCGGTTGTCAGAATGCTTAGCTTCTCGACCGACGGCGCAAAATTCATTTTTGGCGAACTGGTGAATTTTGCCGTGCCGGTCAATGTCGGCGATGCAGCAGCATCACCCGACATGGCGGCCAGCGTGTCTGCGCTCAAACTTACTGCTACTACCGGCGCCTACTTTGCCTTCAACGTACTGCCCACGATCATCTTCTTTTCGTCCTTCATGGCCATTCTTTACCATCTCGGCATCATGCAGAGACTGGTATATTACGTCGCCATGGTCATGCAGAAAACCATGAAGACTTCAGGGGCCGAATCGCTCAGCGCTGCCGCGAACATTTTCGTCGGCCAGACCGAAGCGCCTCTGGTAATCAAGCCCTATGTCGACAAGATGACCTTTTCTGAACTCTGCTGCATAATGACCGGCGGCATGGCAACCATAGCCGGTGGTGTTATGGCAGCCTATGTCGGCATGCTTAAAGACGCTATCCCTGGAATCGCAGGGCATCTGATCGCAGCATCGGTCATGTCGGCACCGGCAGCGATGGTATTTGCCAAGATTCTGGTACCCGAAACAGAAGTGCCGGTTACCAGCGGCAGTCTCGAGCTCAGAGTCGAAAAAATAGACCAGAACGTTATCGACGCGGCGGCCCGTGGCTGTTCAGAAGGCATGAGTCTGGCGCTGAACGTGGCAGCGATGCTGATCGGCTTCATCGCCATGATCGCCATGGGCAACCACATCTGGAAAATGATTGCTGACGCCGTTGGCATTACCAGCTACAACAGCATCGAATCGCTTATCGGTCTGATTGCCGCACCGTTCGCGTGGCTGCTGGGAATTCCGTCGAGCGATATTTATATTGCCGGCGAACTGCTCGGTAAAAAAGTCATTCTGAACGAATTCGTTGCCTATGCCGATCTCGGCAAATATGTCAACGGCCAGGTGCTTGGCGCCAACGGCGAACCGGTTCAGCTGGCGATGCGCAGCCGCATTATCCTGAGCTATGCCCTGTGCGGGTTTGCCAACCTGGGCTCGATCGGCATTCAACTTGGTGGTATCGGCGGCATTGCTCCGGCCAGACGCGGCGACCTCGCCAAGCTTGCTTTCAGAGCTCTTCTCGCTGGCTCGTTTGCATGCTTTCTGACGGCAAACATTGCCGGCATCCTCATAGATTAATAACGACTCTCAGCAAAGGCGCGCATCCAGACAGCTGGAGCGCGCCTTTTCCATTACAGATTGAATGGCATTAGACGACGGTCTGTGCTATCATACAGCCGGCTAAACT
>CAZMWO010000824.1:0-1607 GCA_964569565.1 uncultured bacterium
CATAAACCTGACCCTCAGGATTGACCTGCACATCATAAACTGTTTCATCACCAAGTTCTGACCAGATAATGATTTTGAGTTCATCGCCCGGGCCAAGCCGGTAATCAGACGGGGCGCTGCTGGCAAACAGAGTTGCCTGCGCCATTTCGCCCTTGTCGAAGAATGCCTTGCCGAACTTTTCAAGCTCAGTCTCGCTACCAAGCCGCTTCTGCACTTCTTCTTCGATTTCGACTTCGCTGACCGTGATTTCGCGCTCTTCTTTTTTCTGTTTCAGCTCGTCGTAGCGCTCTTCTTCCTTCATCTCAAAGGCCGGATCGTCTGGCGAAATCTGCCGGTCCGGCAGGGTTTTTTCTCTGATCACCTCTTCGCGGGTTCTCTCATAAAGCTTCGACTGAAGCTCTTCCAGGCGCCATCTGTAATACTCCGCACTGGTTTTGTCGATAGCGCCGGTGTCAGTTCTCGGCAGATTTTCGGGAAACATCCCATCGATAACCGGTCGGCCGATTTTATCGAGTTTGCCGCTGGCTGTCGCAACATTTGAATTTGGCCCGGTTGCAGAATTAAGCGTAGTTCCTGCCGCCGATAAACCGGAAATGCCTGTTCTGGCGTTACGCACCGGCATCTGCGCCCACAACCCCGACGTGGCCGTCAAAACCAGAATACAAAGTATAAAAAAACGTTTCATGCGATCACCTGTATAGTGTAAATTTTTCATTCTAATCGGCAATTTGCCCGCCCGCATTAACCATAAACGTGCAGCGTTCCATCTTATTTCACCATCCATGCAGAGTCAAGCATCAACAGGTCTATTTATCGTAATCGTAATCGTAATCGTAATCGTTATCGCAGTCTTCTTTGAGCCTTTTCAAATTTTGAGTCTTTCGATTACGATGACGATTACCGCTTCGCTGAGCACGAGCACGAAATTTATCAGACTCATTCGCCGAGCCGGAAGGCGTCTGGGACATGCACGATCTCGATCTGGCCATTGGCGGGAATAAGCACGCCGACAGCATCGAAGCGGCAGCAGACGTCTGCGCCGACTTTTTTGTGAGCCAGATACTGACGCGCGCAGCGCTCGATCTGGCGACGCTTTCTGTAGTCGATGGTTTCGAGCGGGGTGCCGTGGGTAGCGTCGCTTTTACTGCGCACTTCGACAAAAACCAGCACCGCGCCGTCACGCATGATCAGATCGATTTCACCGCCGCGCCAGCGGTAATTGCGATCGACAAGGCGCATACCCCTGGCTTCGAGATGGGCGAGCGCAAAAGCTTCGCCCTGATTGCCCAGCTGCTTTCGCGCGTCACTCATGAGCGGTTGTTCTGATCGAGCAGGTAGATCTGCGCCAGAATCTCAGCCATGGCGCTCCAGAGTTCCGGTGGAATCTCGACCCCGACCGGAATCTTCGCCAGCGACTCGGCCAGCACCTTCTCCTTGCGCAACGGCACCTTGTTCTTTTCAGCCAACTCGACGATCTGCTGTGCCAGCCAGCCGCGCCCCGAGGCAACGACTTTCGGCGCCTCACCGGCTTCGCCGAACGCGTATTTGATCGCTACCGCGACATCGTCGTATTTTATGTCGACCCTTTTCCTGTCTGCCATCATACC
>CAZMWO010000825.1:0-1606 GCA_964569565.1 uncultured bacterium
GAGCTGCCGCATGAAGGCAGTGTTCAGGCCGGCAATGTTGCGTTGTACCGCCGAGCGCTCTGCGTCGGTAACCAGATTTTCGAGCTTTTTGATAAGCCCGGCCAGTTCGTCTGCCCGCGCGGCCATGGCCGCTTCCTGGTCATCGCTCGTGTTGCCGCTGAGGCTGTCATTGGCGGCATCGTCAAGCTGGGTCCAGTAGCTGGTAACCCGTTCATACGAGCGGGCTATGGCTATGTTAACCGGTAGAATCGAAGTAACAAAGCCTTCGATATCCCAGTAGGAAATCGAGGTCAGCAGCATGAAAACCAGAATCAGGGCGAGAACCGCCATGATGCCGCGGGTGAGACGTCGCTGCAGGCTCATTCAGTTGCCGACCCGGTTGAATCAGACGTTGAACCTGAAATTGATGATGTCACCATCTTTAACAATGTATTCTTTTCCTTCAAGCCGTGCCAGACCGGCAGCTTTGACCGCAGCCATGCTGCCTTTTTCGAAGAAGTCATGGTAGGCCACGACTTCTGCCCTGATAAAGCCACGCTCGATGTCTGAATGTATCTTGCCGGCAGCTTTGTGAGCAGTGGTGCCACTCTGCAGCGGCCAGGCGCGAACTTCATCTTCACCGACAGTAAGAAAGCTGATGTAGTTGAGAAGCTGGTAAGCCTCAGAAATCAGGCGATTGCGGCCTGACTCCTTGATTCCGTATTCTTCGAGAAAGATCGCTTCCTCTTCCGGTGAAAGTGCGGAAATCTCCATCTCTGTCGCTGCCGAGATCAATGTCGGCTGCCAGCCGCGTTCTTTGCAGATCGCGACAAAGGCTTCGACCTTGCTGTCAGGCGTCGAAAACTGCGAGTCAGAACAGTTGCCGACCAGCAGCAGGGGTTTCTGGGTAAGAAACCGGTAACCTCGCAGGCTTTGTTCCTGCTCGTCGCTGAGCTCAACGGTCGAAATGAATTTATTTTCTTCGAGAGTCTTGCGCAGGCGCTCCATCAGCTCAAGTTCTTTCGCCGCTTCCGGTTTTTTAACCACTCTGATTTCTTTCTGCAGGCGCTCGATCTTGTTGGTAATCATTTCGAGATCGCTGAAGATGAACTCGAGACAGAGTTCTTCAACATCGGCTGCCGGGTCGATTTTGTTATGAATATGAGGAATCTCTTCGCTTTCGAAGAGTCTGACTACCAGCATGATTGCTTCGCAGGTTCTGATGTTGGCCAGAGTCTTGCTCGCAGACTTGCTTTCTGCGCTGCTGATGCCGGGAATATCAGTGAACTCGACCGTGGCAAAAGTGGTCTTTTTGGGCTTGAAAACCGTGGTCAAATGATCTATGCGGGGGTCAGGAACTTTGATGATACCGCTGTTTATCTCATCGGTCTGCGCGAGATAATCGCGCGTCTGTGCTTTGGCACGGGTAGCCATATTGAATATGCTTGTTTTGCCAGACATTGGCAGTCCAGCCAATCCGATTTTCATTGAACGCTCCTGCTGTAACTTGAGTTTTTCCGGCTGTATGATAGCACAGACCGCTGTCTAATGCCATTCAATCTGTAATGGAAAAGGCGCGCTCCAGCTGTCTGGCAGCGCGCCTTTGCTGAAAGTCTTTATTAATCGA
>CAZMWO010000826.1:0-1604 GCA_964569565.1 uncultured bacterium
TCACCAGCACAAAACCAGCGAATTGCATGTCGCCACCTCATTTGTATCGATTTTTATCTATCTATCGACACAAACCGGTCATTACCGTAGAGGCACGGCGCGCCGTGCCTCTACACGTAATTACATATCGCCGGGCGATGAGATTTCTTCATCTGACAGATAGCAGGCCGGGTCTGGCATCCAGGGGTCGTCGTAGACGCGGAAAGCGCGCACTCGCAGCGAACCGCCGCACATTTTAAGAAAACGACAACTGGCGCACTTGCCCTTGAGAAGCGGCAGGCGGTCTTTAAGGCCGGCCATCAGCGGGTCGGAAGTGTCCTGCCAGATTTCCGAGAACGGGCGCTGCCTGACGTTGCCGAAGGTTTTGTCCTGCCAGAACTGGTCGGGGTGAACGTTGCCAGACCAGTCGATATCGGCGATACCGACACCGGTCGAATAGGTGCCACCGCCGTTCCATTCGAGCAGTTTGCGAACTTCTTCAGCGCGCGCGGGGTCTTCCTGCAGCAGTTTCAGATAGATGTAAGGGCCGTCGACGTGATTGTCGACAGTAAGGATGTCGAGATCGATGCCGGATTCTATAGCCTGGCGGGTGCGGCGACAGATGGTATCGAGCGCCTGGCGCGACTCTTCATGGGTCAGGTCGTCTTCGCTCTTACCACGGCCTGAATAGACAAGATGATAGAAACAGGCCCGTGGAATCTTCTCTTCAAGCAGAAAATCAAAAATCTTATCAAGATCCAGCACGTTCTGCCGCGTCAATGTCAGACGCAACCCGACTCTTTGCCCGACCGCAACGCAGTTGCGAAAGCCGTTCATGGCGTTGATGAAGGCTCCTTCGACGCCACGAAAGTGATCGTTGGTCTCAGCTATGCCGTCAAGAGAGATGCCGGCGTAAATAAAACCGGTATCCTTGATTCGCCTCGCCATGCGCTCGTCAATAAGAGTGCCATTAGTTGACAGAACCGGTCGCAGACCCTTGCTCACCGCATAAGCTGCCAGCTCAAACAGATCAGGCCGCATCAACGGCTCGCCACCCGAAAACAGCAGCGCCGGAACACCAAAAGCGGCCAGATCGTCGATCAGCTTCTGCCCTTCGGCAAAGTTCAGTTCGTCGGGCGCAAGGTTGTAGTCAGAATTGGTGTAACAGTGAATGCACTTGAGATTGCATCGTTTCGAGACGTTCCAGACCACGACCGGTCGACGCTCGGCCGCGCTTTTTGCCATGCCATGCCCTTTGAAATGATGAGAATGGCTTACGGCGCCAGCATGACTGGTGCCATACCGCAACGGGTCACCCGTTGTTGCATGATTTGCATAGATTTTGCTTATATTGATCATATTTTACCCTTTCAGGGGGCGCGCCCCTACAGCCCCTGCGAGACCTTGCGCGTCCCTGCGGGAGACGCAATGTGTTGGCAGATGGCATCGACCAGGCCGGGGATCGTAAACTCGGTGGCTTCGAGCTTGAGGTTGAAGCCGAGAACGCGGCAGGTCTGCGTTGTCACTGGGCCGATCGAAGCGGCCGGAACCGAGCCCGGAACGACCTGACTGCCGGCTATGACGCGGGCGAAGCCTTCGGCCGTCGATGAACTGGTGAAAGTTAC
>CAZMWO010000827.1:0-1599 GCA_964569565.1 uncultured bacterium
CGGAAGTCCTCAAGATGGTGCCAGAAAAGATCTGCCGCAAGCACATTCTGGTACCGATCAGTTTTGACGGCAAGAGCCTGATGATCGGTATGGCCGACCCGCTCGACGTTTTCATCATCGATGAAATTCAGTTCCAGAATAACTGCGAAGTTGTCAGGGCCATCTGTTCAGAAAACCAGATAGCCGACTCTACCGACAAGCTGTATGTAGCCGGCGCCATGGCCGATGCGCTCAGCGCCATGGGAACCGGCGAAGAAGAGGGCGGCGGCGCGGCTCTTGACGGCCTCAAGAAAGCCAGCGAAGAAACCCCGATCATCAAGCTGGTCAATCTGGTTTTGACTTCGGCCGTGCAGAAGGGCGCTTCAGACATCCACATCGAGCCCGACGAGGGCGAACTGCGTGTGCGACTGCGCATCGACGGCTCGCTGCTTATCGCGATGAATCTGCAGCCGGAAGCGCTGCCATCGGTTATGTCGCGTATCAAGATTCTGAGCGGCATGGACATCTCTGAGCGCCGAATTCCGCAGGACGGCCGCATTCAGATGACAATCATGGACAAGCCGATCGACTTTCGCGTCAATACGATTCCGACGGCCTGGGGCGAAAAAGCCTGCCTGCGAATTCTTGACAAGTCGAATGTTAACGTTGCCCTCGACCAGATGGGCTTTTCTCCGTTCAACTTCGAAAAAATACAAAAGGCAATCGGCTCCCCTAACGGCATGTGTCTGGTTACCGGGCCAACCGGTTCGGGAAAAACAACAACGCTGTATGCATGTCTGAACGCGATCAAAGGCCCTGATATCAACATCTGCACAGTTGAGAACCCGGTCGAATACAAGCTGAAGTTCATCAATCAGGTGCAGGTGCGCGCCGAAATCGACCTGAATTTTTCGACAGTGCTGCGCGCCTTTCTACGCCAGGATCCAGATGTTATCATGTTGGGCGAGATACGCGACGAGGAAACGGCGAGTATCGCAGTTGAAGCGGCGTTGACCGGCCATCTGGTTTTCGCGACGCTGCATACCAACGATGCGCCGAGCACCGCGATTCGACTCGTCGATATGGGCGTCGAGCCCTTCCTGGTGTCTTCGGCTCTTCTCTGCATCGTCTCACAGCGACTGGCCCGCCGCGTCTGCAAGTTCTGCAAGGATGTCGACACGACGATCACACCTGAAACTCTCGTCGATCTTGGCCTGCCGCCAGAAGCCATCAACGAAACCTATTATCGCGGCAAAGGTTGTGACAAATGCGCTAAAACCGGATATAAAGGGCGCGTCGGCGTTCATGAGGTAATGTATACTCACGAAAACCTGCGAAGAATGATCATTCAGAAAGTCGGCCCGGATGATCTCAAGAACGAGGCGGTACGACTTGGGATGAAATGTCTGAAGGATGATATAGTAGTTAAGTTTCAGCAGGGTCTCACCACTCCCGAAGAAGTGTTTGCGCTGGCGCGCGCAGACTGACCTGACCAGCAAAAAAAGAGGTTGCAATGCCAAAATACGAATGCGAAGTAAAAGATGAGAAGGGCGACATAATCAAGACAACTCTTGAGGCCCCGAACATGCAGGAACTGGCGAACCGCCTTTCCGACAAGGG
>CAZMWO010000828.1:0-1599 GCA_964569565.1 uncultured bacterium
TCCTGTAATTCAAATGTGACAAAGGAATGGTGGTCTGTCAAAGTTGAATGTATGTTTAAAAATCGTCATTGCGAGGAGTGTAGCGACGAAGCGTATGCCGAAGGCATAAGCCCAGCTCTGAGGCTAATCTCACAGACGGTAGGATTGCTTCTCTGCGCCATTCGCGAAGGCCAAGGATGGCCAAGTGTCGTTGAGCATCAGGATAGAAGCGAACCGACCAATGACCTGTTACGACCCGGGAGTCTAAAGGATAACTGAATGAAACGTGTGGAAATATCACAACTGTTGGCTGATCAGGTGCTGCTGGAACAGCTATACAGCGATCTCGATGCTGGTGCGGTCGTGATAATACCGACCGATACGCTGTACGGTTTTGCCGTTGCCGCACATCTGCCGGCAGCTGTGGCGCGTATTTACGCGATTAAGAACCGCGATGCCCGCAAACCGCTGATTCTGTTCTTGAATGCAATCGAACAGCTGGCAAAGAATGGCTTCGAAGTTTCGTCAGACGTTCTGACAACTCTGCAAAAGCACTGGCCCGGCGCCCTGACAGCGATTCTGCCAAAACCTGATCACCCTGAACTTGCAGCCTTTGCCTTCGAAAAGCTCGGCGTGCGCATTCCGGCTCATGAACAGCTGCTCAAGCTGCTTGCCGGCTATAAACACAAGCTGCTGACCACCAGTGCCAACCGTTCCGGTGAGCCTTCAGATTGCGACCCCGACAAGCTGGCCGCCGAGTTCGCCGGCGAAATCGGCTGGCTCATCGACGGCGGCGTGCTCAAACCCTCTCTGCCTTCAACTGTAGCCGACTTCACCGTCGATCCGCCTTTAATTCTACGTCAGGGCGTTATAAAACTGCCGTGAAATAGTATGCTGATAAATTTTTAGCTCTATGTTACAATGTGGCAGCCCGATTATAGGGTAAAGGCTTATGAAAAAAATCACTCTGCAGGTCAAATTCACCGCTCTGATGCTGGTTATGGTTCTCATACCGGTTCTGGCGGCAAACTACATTTTTAAACGGGCTCAGGGCGCCATCAAGGCGCGAACGGTCATTACCGGAACGCGTAACGTCGCGTTGCAGCTCAAAAGCGCCGGTGAGATTCCGGTGCTTGAAGAAATTCAAAAAATGGAACTCTCTGAACTGCAGGCTCCAGAAGATGAGCCGCAGTTGACCACTGAACAACTCGAAGCAGAAAAAAAACGTCTGCTCGATGAAGCTTCCAGCCGTGTCGAAGTAGCAGCCTTTGAAGCCGGTATACTGTCAGAGTATCTTGATAGCAGGTTTGCTGATCTCGAGCATCTCGATAACGGGTTGCGCGATCTGGAAGCGTCCGCCCAGATGTTTTACACGGGTTCGCTGATTTTTGGTGGCGTGTCGCTGGTGCTGTTCTGGTTTTTCATGAACAAGGTTTCGGCGCCGATCAAGGACGTTGTCGAGAGACTGAAGGTGTTTCAGAACGAAAGCTCCGATACCAGCCAGGTCGACATGCTCGAAGCGGCCATCCACTTCGACACTTTTCTGGTGACGGCGCGAACGATATTGCAGGAATCATACTCGATCGCCCAGGAACTCAACCGCAAACTCGAACCGCTGAC
>CAZMWO010000829.1:0-1598 GCA_964569565.1 uncultured bacterium
CATTGATGGAAATCATGGTCGTCATCGTCGTTATTGCCGTTCTGGCGTCAGTAGCCGGCCCGATGATCGGCTCGATAACGGACCAGGGCCGCGCATCAGCCACCAAATCAAAGATTTCTGCTCTCAAGAGTGCATTGCTAACTTATAACAGCGATGTTGGCAGGTTCCCATTCTGCGGGAGTGCTGCAAAAGTTACCTGTGCGGCAGCATACACTGGCGCAGACTCCGATCTTCTCGGCGTAGCTATCGCATGCAGTGTTCTAGTTAATGATGGAATCGGAAACACAACTGCCGGATTCAACATCACCAACTACAATCGCCGCTGGAAAGGCCCCTACATGGATTCAGATCCAAGTGACTACATGATGGACTCCTGGGGTACCAAGATCACATACAGAGCCTACAAGAACAACATTTATCTCTGGTCAGCCGGCCCTGACATGGGTCTCGATATCATTTCCAGTATCGCTCGCTTCAGAAAGACCTTCAACTGACCACAGTCTGTTTTGCAAGCCTGATCGAACGCAAGACTTATTCTCATATAACAAGAATCGTTCAGAGACAATCTGAACGATTCTTTCTTTTCAGCTGAAAATAGTATATGCTGGCCTTATAAAGCAAGCGGATCGAGCAAATGGCAACACCAGAACCACAAGGCTTTGAATCTTTTGTAGCCGTCGATATCGGCTCGTTCTCTCTGAAGTTCGCTTACGCTCAGAAGAACGAGAATGGCGGCTTTGTGCTCAAAACCCTGGCGCAGATGAATATTCCGCCTTACGAGCACGAGATAGACGCTGAAAAGCGCGAAACCATGAGTAAAGACGATGTAAGAGAACATTGTCTCAAAGAACTTCGCCAGTTTTTGACCACTCATATCACAGAACTGCTCTACGACAACGAAATTGTCACCAAACGCGCCATCACTTTCGCCTCGAACCGCGAAGTTACCATTCGCTGCATTGAAATACCGCCTGTGGTCGAAGCCGATAAACTTGTCGAGGCAGTAACCGCAGAGGCCAACAAGCAGATGCCTTTCTCGATGGGCAATGCCGTTCTCGGCTACCATGCAAAAAGACATCATCGACTTCGTCAACATGAACCTCAAAGGCCCGGGGCTTTCGAATGAAGGCATTATCACTCTCCCACAGGCCCTCGAGAAAGCTCTCGAAAAACAGATGGCCCCCTATTCATCAGGGGACAAAAAGGTGGGAATAATTCACTGCGGCAACTCCACCACGTCAGTAATGATCTACAAAAACGGCAAGATACAGTTTTTCAGAGACGTCAATATGGCCGGGGCAACTATAACCGAGGCCATATATGCCGGCGGCGAAGTCGACGGACAGCAGATCAAGTTCAACCACCTCAACGAAGCCACTGAACTCAAGCATAAACTTGGCGTCATGCCGCCTGATGAAATTCAGGCACTCAAGGGTGCGGAGAAATTCGCTGCACAGAAAATATTTGAGACAGTTGAAAAGATTTTTCAGCACATTCAGCTGTCGATAAGTTTTTACATCTCGCAGTCGGGCGAAACCGGTCTCGACAAGATCATTCTTACCGGCGGGTCTTCCGCCATGAGCAATTTTAAAGAATTT
>CAZMWO010000830.1:0-1595 GCA_964569565.1 uncultured bacterium
CAGATAACCATGAAGCGGTTGCCGACAACACCATGCTGGGAACGCTCAAGCAGGTTCCGTTGCCACCTCCCGAAGACAACGCAGTCCATATTGTCCGCAAAATTGAACTGGCCGCTGACGGAACCACCAGAATCGACTTCGAGAGCACTCAAAACGGTTCTTCTGAAGCAAGCTTCAGGGGCTCTGCCAGGACACTGAAGGCCGAGGAATATGAAAAGCAGATTCGCGAACAGGTTGCGGCGCTGACAGCAGATTACGTGCTTGAGCTGGCCACACACACCGATCCGCTCGATTTCAACACTCAGTTCAAGGCCCGGTCGGTTTATACGCTTAACCGCTTTGCTACCAAATCAGGCCGCTACATGATTTTTGCCATTCCATTTTTTGAGATGGGCTTTGCGGAGGTGAGTCTCGAAAATCGCCTTTACAACATTGAATACAACACATCACGCCTGCGCACCGATCTGGTAGAGATAAAGATACCGGCGAATTTTGCGGTCAAGTATCTGCCGCCGGCATTGCGCATTCAGAGCCCTTACGTCGAGTTCGAGGTAATTTACGATCAGCAGGGAGACAACATCAACATCAGACGCAAACTTGCCTTTCCGCGCAGAATCGTTCCGGTTGCTGATTATCAGACGTATAAACAGGATCTGGAAAAAATTGCACATGCCTCGAAGCAGAAAATATTCCTGGAAGAGAAGTCGGCAGAAGGAGTTGAGCCATGAACAGAAACAGCAAACTGATAGCATTTCTCTTTTTATGTTGCGCTTCACTCGTATCGGCTGACGTCATCTACCTCAACGAAGGCGAAGAAGTCCTCGGCAAGCTGCATTCGATCAAAGACAACAAGGTAACTCTGATCGACCTTCAGAATGCAAGCCGGACAATCGATGCCTCAGAAATCGCACACATACTAATTTCAAAAATCCGTAAGGGCGATGAAATAAATGACGTAGCCAGCATAAGCGACCCGATCGCGGCAGGAATCATCAACAACCTGCCAGATTCGTCGCAGTTTCCCGAAGCCGATTACGTAACTCTCTACCGTTTATATGACTACGAATACATAAGTGACAGCGAAGTGTTGATAAAAACCCGCGAAATAGTACAGGTGCTCAAGGAACCGGGCCTGGACGTGGCCAACCAGAGTATGTACTATTACGTCGACCGTGAAGAGCTCGACCTCGAATACGCCCACACCTATTCGCAGAACGGCAAGGTTTATCACATCACTGACGAAGCGCTGTCTGACGAAAGTCTGCGTTCTTCTACCCCTGAATATGCCAAACTGAAGCGGCTGAAAATGGCTATGAAGAAGGTCGATATCGGCAGTATCGTAGACTACGCCTATACCAGGCGACTCAAGGATATCGGCCCGCTCAAGCCCTTCCTGATTCAGAACGTGTTCGGCGAGCGTGAACCTGTTCTGCATGAAGAGGTTTCTGTAAGCTTTCCTGCCTCAGTTAAACTCAACAAGGAGCTTCGCCAGTGGCCGGCAGAGGGCGGCCCGAAATTCATCGAAAAGACAGAAAATGGAAAAACGGTATGGAAATGGATTTATGCAAACCCCAAAGGATTCATACCGGAACAGA
>CAZMWO010000831.1:0-1595 GCA_964569565.1 uncultured bacterium
GAAGGCAGCTCATTTTTTTGCAGCAATGCCGGCTGTCAGGGAACCTTTGCCACCAGGCGGTTGATATCTGTCGCCTGGTCATGTACGCGGCGGGTTGCCATGTGAACCCTGCGCCTGAGAGCGTCGTATTTTTCCTGACGCTGCGCCCGTTCGAGTTCGAGCTGCCTGGCGGCAGTTACTATTACAGAAGTCTTATCGGAAGCAGTAGAAAGGGTTACCGGTTCATTGTCCGGGGCGGTCTGAGCAAGTTTTTCGTCAGTACCGGCAGCCGCTGAAATCTCAGTAGCGCGACTTCCAGCAAAATCTTCGTCATGAAACAAAACGGTTACCGCGACATCCTTGCGGGTTTCAAAATTTTCTATCAGCTCTTCGAATTTAACCTCTACCGTTTCCTTTTCATCGACAAGAGATACTTTTTTCGGCTCTTCACGCACTCTTTCAAGCTGATAGTTCTGCAATCTGTTTCGCAAAGCGTTTATACGCTCATTCATTTCCCGGTTGCCAGTTCTCTGTGCTTCGACATCTCCAGCAGAAGCCATGATAAGGGCGGCCAGCAAAAAAGGAATACTGTAGCTGTGCATTGTTAACCTCCGGAACTCTTGTGCTCTTTCAGGAATTATCGGCACGCAGCTGCTCAGAATTGAGAAAATTATCCGCCGCTGCCGTAGGCGCCCGGCTGACCGTTACTGTCTGACGCGGCAACCAGAGGCGAATCAGACTTCAGATGATAATCGTATTCGCTGTCGGAGCCTCCGCTGAAACGCGGATCAGCATTGATTACAGGCGCTCCAAGCTGGTCGCAGTAACGTGTCGCCTGCAGAAAACCAAAAATATTGTTGTAGACATAGCTGCGTCCGAGGGTCTTCTCTTCTATACCATAGCCGCTGCCAGGCATCTGCAGGTTCACTATTATGCAGTTTTTTATCGTCTGCACATCGGCACCATCAACCAGAATGCCGTTCAGGGCATCTATGGTGAGATACTGGTAATCGCCGCTGCAACCGCCGACAGACAACCCTGTCTGCCCGGAATTCAGCACGCCGTTGCGAAACCGTGGTGCTGAGCGGTCAACGACTCTTGCCGCGACTTCCCGAACATTTCTGACATCGAAAGCCGACAGAGAGAAGTTGCTGTTACCGGCAAGGCTGATACCTGCACGGCCACCACGAATGCGCAGATTCTCAAGACTGCAGTTCCAGGTGCTTTCGGCAGAAAAAGCAGAATCGCAGTCTTCAAAATTAAGATTCAGAAGCCTGGTGCCACTCGCACCCTGCAGCACGATGCCGTTCTGACAGTAGCGCGCCGTTATCTCTGAGACATCGTAGTCGCCATCATATATGGCAAGCCCCTTCTCTGCACCTGAAATGACAAGATGCCGCAGCACGCTCTGGCTCTGGCCGGACGCCGGAACCATGCGGATTCCATCCCAGTCGGTCTTACCGGCAAGCGCCGCAGCAGAGATGAGTCTGATCGGAGCATTTTCGTCACCGGCCGCCACCAGAGATCCTTCAACAATCAACTCGCAGACGTCTGGTCGATACCCGGTCTGCCCTTCGTCAACCTTGCTGAAACGCACGGTTACGCCAGACTCTATC
>CAZMWO010000832.1:0-1595 GCA_964569565.1 uncultured bacterium
GGCCTGAATATTACTTATATCCCGGTAGCTTTTAAGCTGTTCTGGCACATACAGGGTTTTCAGTATCTGATCGCGCAAGGTCGGCAAAGATCTGCTTTTTCGATAAGCAAGATGATGGTAGTCATGACCTGCCGCGCAAAATTTATGCACGATCTCTGCGCGTGACAGGGGCAGAGATTTTTTCATCGGTTCGAACACCGGCTCGATATAACAGTTTCTGAATACTGTCGGATGGTTGAAGCAATACAGGCGTGAGCTTCTCTCTGTGCTGAAACTGTTTATATGAGCCAGTTTATAGACAGTCGGTGCAAAGAAGTGGTCGATCATGACATCTGCCAGTTTAAAAGCTTTTGGCAGATTAAGTCCGGCCCGGGTTAGCCAGTTTTCCTTTGCCGGCCTGCCGGGATCAAGTTCAAAGGCTTTCGGCGAATCTATACCTGATTTTGCAAAAATAGAAGTTCGGAAGGTTTTTACTTCTTCACTGAAGGTGAATTTTAAATATTCTTTTGCTGCTTTCTGTTTTTCTTCCAGAAGCATGATCAAGTCATGCTTAAAATCGACACTGAGCTTAATATATCTGTGGGCAATACTTGTGAGACTGAAGTTATCGCGCCAGTTAGTGTTTTCTGTCCGTATTGGTTTTGCTCTGCCAGGTGGCAGGCCGATCACCGCTGAAACACTTATGTATATGATCGGCGGAATAGCATGCTGTCTGATTTCCGGCACGGCAAGCTGCCGTTCAAGGTAATATCCGGAAGTGATGATCGTTTGGGTATGGCGCACCCGAAACGGTTGAAGTGCCTTGACATTCATGTGTCGGGTAATTGCGCAGGTTACTTCTGCCGTAAAACTGCTTTCAGTAATTATCGGCCAGTTTCTTGCGAACGCATCGGGCAGGCCGCCAGTAATTGCCTGGGGTCGTTCGAGCAGTTGCGCTGTCTTACAGAAGTCATGTGCATGCAGAAGTTTCCGGCGGTCAACAATCTGCATACCCAGGCTGTAGTCAGGCTGAAACACCGGATTGTAAACAGTGACGAGCTCGAACTCAGGCGGTATGAAAAAGTGGGTTACGCCCGGGACTACCAACGGTTTCTCCGGATAGAAACTGCATCTTTGGAACTGTTTGCGCATATAGCCCAGCACTTCGGAAAGTGAGGGTATGTCAGGCATCTCGAGATCAGGCTTCAAAAATATAGGCGATGGGTAACGGCCGCGTTCCGGCTTCAGTTCAAAGTTGCAGAGAAGCCGGCAGTCGAGCGAACTGGCAAAATTGTCATCAAAACGGTAAACAGGCTTTACCGAGAGAGCCGGCCGCTCTTTTTTCAGGGTGAGCTCTTCGAATCGGGACAGTTCATAGTTGCGCCTGAACTGCCAGATGGCGGGCGAAAGCCGCTCTTTTCTGCCATAGTCGATCTGTAGAGGTATTTTTCTTTGAATGCCTGCTACCGGTTGTTTTACGCCGGTCAGGCGAATTCTTATGCGATAATTACCTTCGCTTTCTTCGAGAAAAACCTGAATGTCAGAAGGGTGTTGAAACAGTCTACGAGCAGCTGTAGTCTGGATTTTGTCGAGGTAGGGCGAGAGCTTTTCAAGCA
>CAZMWO010000833.1:0-1593 GCA_964569565.1 uncultured bacterium
GCAGGCTGTTTTTGGTCATTTTACTGAGACGCGGGTGGCTTTTCCCCAGATCGTTCGGTTCGCTGAACAGGTTTTTGGTCAGCAGATACTGGTCATCCTCGCTGAGTTGCGGGCCGGAAACAAGTATGGCATTGATCTCGACCGCAGAAATCTCTTCGGTCTGACCAGGATACTGATTTGCCTCGATTGTCGAGGGATAATAAAATGAATAAGAGTTGACCAGTTTCTGCACAAGGTCTGGCTCGACAGGAACCACAACGATTTCGACCTTGCGAGCCAGCTCGATGATCGAAGGGTTGGGCAATCCGCTGGTAAAGATGAAACCATCGACACGCCCTTCCAGCATCTCTTTCATCGCATCGCCGGCATTAATGTACTGGTGGTCGATCTGCTCCCAGACTTTGGCAACCGTCAGCAACTGCTGAGCGTTGTAGAATGTGCCGCTGTCCTTGCTGCCTACCGCGATCTTGCGGCCGGCCAGATCGGCCAGGGTTCTGATTCCGGTTTCCTTGCGCGCAATGATCTGCACAATCTCAGGAAAAAGCGTGGCGATACCGGTAACGTTCGTTATCTTCTGACCATTGAACATGGCTTCGCCCTCTACTGCGTAAAAAGCGATGTCATTCTGCACCAGCGCCAGATCGACTTTGCCATCACGCAACAGATGCAGGTTTTCGACACTTCCCGCCGTCTCGACGATATTGAGAGTGACACCCGGAAACGACTTCTTGAGAATCATCGCCAGCGCTTCGCCGATCGGGTAATAAACTCCAGATTTGGAACCGGTTGCAATCGTGTATTCGTTGCGACTCAAGTTCGAACCACCGCAACCGGTAAGCCCGGCAATTATAAGTAAAGTCGGCAGAAGCGCCGCCAGCAGGTAAAATCTTTTCATCCTTAACCCCCTCCTGAA
Source organism: uncultured bacterium (assembly GCA_964569565.1). Classification (GTDB taxonomy): domain Bacteria; phylum Muiribacteriota; class Ozemobacteria; order Ozemobacterales; family Ozemobacteraceae; genus Rifleibacterium. The sequence continues at coordinate 914 of CAZMWO010000833.1, forward strand.
ACGAACTGAAATGATGATACCACAATCGCCTGTTCATAAAAACCCTTCGCATCGTTGCCATAACAGATAAATAATGGTATTTAAAATCGGGGTGAACAGTGCGAATTAGAAAGCTTAACGTTGTAACCGAATGCGGAATGCTTCTGGCTGCCGCTCTGGCGCTGTCAAACATCAAGCTGTTCCAGATGCCAAGCGGCGGTTCGGTATCACTGGGCGTATTGCCGCTTCTGCTGCTGGCTGCCCGCCATGGCCCGGTCACCGGCTGTGCCAGTGGCGCACTGCTTGGTCTGCTGATGCTGACGACACGACCGTTCATCGTGCATCCGCTCCAGTTTATTCTCGATTATCCCCTCGCCTATGCCGCCGTCGGACTCGCCGGTACGGTGGCCTGGAAAACTCCGGTACAGGCAGCAACGGCGACAACGCTGGCAAACGTTATCCGTCTGCTTCTTCACGTTGTCGCCGGTGCGGTTTTCTTTATGACCGGTAAAGACACTTTTATGCAGGCCATGCTGGCCAGCTGTCTCTACAATCTCGGTCACATGCTCCCGGAAACCGTCATCTGCGTCATTCTTGCCAGCTACATTGCCCGGAATCACCAGGCTTTGTGCACAAGACAAATCTGACGCCGACTACGGCAGAAATTGCTTAAGCTCCAATTACCTTATCGCTGCCCAGAC
>CAZMWO010000834.1:0-1593 GCA_964569565.1 uncultured bacterium
TGACATGAAACGCAGATCATTTCCTGGCGTTCCGGAGTCAGCTTCTTGATCGACATTATGTATTCGGGCGAGCCGGTGCGCACATGATTGACGCCAGGCCCATGGCAGGCTTCGCAACCGACGCCGGCTTCGGCGAAACTGTCATTTTCGGCCGAGAAACCGGTGGTGTGGCAGCCGGCGCACTGTTTGAGCCAGAAACGTGAACGCCAGCCGTAATCGGTGACCGGCAACCATTTCTTTTCGTGAATATCCCAGATTTTCGGTAATACTACGAGAGTGCCGCTGGCTTCGGCGACGAAGCGATGCACGTAATGTGAACCCAGCACCCAGGCGATTTTTTCACGCGGCACACCCAGTTCTTCGACCGGAATTTCGGCCTGGTTTTCGACATGGCGGAAGCGGCGGGTCATACGGGCATGCGGCGTCAGCTTCCATTGATCGTAGATATCGAGATGGCAGGCCTTGCACGCTTCAGAACCGGCAAAATTGCGGTTATCGAAGGCTTTGGGACTGTGCAGGCTGCCGCTGAAAACTTCGCTGCCGGGCGCGTGGCATTTGGCGCAGAGCTGCCCTTCATTGTTAGGATGATTGAGCAGAAAGGTGCTGAAATCATCTTTAATAGCCGGGCTTATCGCCAGCGGCGCCCAGGGTTCGGAGGCCAGCGCAGCGGCGTGCGGCGAATGGCAGGTTATGCAGCTCATATATATGCCTTCTTCGAGCGGCAGATCTGTGGGGTTTTCGACCTTGATGCCAGTCGGGTGAAGCGTCATCGCTTCCATCGAGTGACAGTTGATACACCATTGGCCGGCACCTCGCTTGAGGCGGCGGTCGACCGGCTGGCCGACAGCTGTTCCGGTTGCGGTTTCGGGCGGCATGTAATGGCAGACCATACAACCGGCTTCTTCAGCCAGTTTCTGATGATCTTTGCTCTGCATCTGTGCCATTCCAGCCGAATAATATCCGGAGAGCAACGCCAGAACCAGGCTTAAAAAGATAACAGGCTTCAACCTGCTGAAGAAAATGTCAGTTATTTTCATTACCGATTTCGATTTCGTTGAGTATGTCTTCGATCTGAGTGGCGATCTGGGCTGAACTGAGTTTATCCTGATCTATCGCAGTTCGCAGTTTGCGTAATCTGACAAAGCGCTGCCGGTATTTGTCCTGCAGTTCGTTAACCGCTTCGCACAGCACCTGCCCTTCGTCACCTTCGCGCAGACGCAACGACGACTCGGCCAGCTTGCCCGAAGACAGACGACGCAGATGGCCGGCGACCTTGAACATCGGCCCAATCAGACGGTGTGAGATGAACACGGTAATAATCAGCAGAAAAACGGTGATCAGCAGAAAACTCAGGCTGTTGGTGACAATGATCGCGGGTTTAAGGATTTCCCAGGTCGAGCGCAACCGGTTGTGCGCCGAGAGAAAGCCTTCCTGAATGTTTTTGCTGGTGATCTGATAAAGAAAATATCCGTGCAGTATCGACCCGACAAACACTACCAGCGACATGAACGCCACCAGCCTGATCTGGTATGACGGCAGTATCAGATAGTGCTTTCTCGTATGCTTCTCCATCTAGAACTCCCTTATTTACTT
>CAZMWO010000835.1:0-1592 GCA_964569565.1 uncultured bacterium
AGTTCCGTGGGGTGTTTCTGAATCAGGTTACAACATGGTTGATGCTCATATCAATTACCAGTATCGCGCCTTCGGCGTTCCCGGGCTTGGCTTGAAACGCGGTCTGGCTGAAGATCTGGTTATTGCCCCCTACGCTTCAGTAATGGCACTGATGGTTAAGCCTCAGGCTGCCTGTCAAAATATGCAGAGACTTGTCGAACTTGGCTTTTCCGGCAAATATGGTCTTTTTGAAGCGATAGATTATACACCGGCCCGCCAGACGCGAGGTCAATCCGGGTCGGTCATTTCATCTTTCATGGCTCATCATCAGGGCATGAGTCTGCTTGCTCTCGCCTATAAACTGCTCGATCAGCCAATGCAAAAACGATTCGCCAGCGAACCGGTTTTCAAGGCCACGGCGCTTCTGCTGCAGGAGCGGGTTCCAAAAGATACCGTATACTATCCGCATGCTACGGAACTGGATTTTCGTCAGAGTCCAGATAACATTGAAGCCCAGATTCGGGTATTCGACAGCGCTGACACTCAGGTTCCGCAAGTTCAGCTGCTGTCGAACCGCAACTATCATGTCATGGTTACCGGCTCAGGTGGCGGATACAGCCGCTGGTATGACTTCGCTGTTACTCGCTGGCGCGCCGATACCACCCGCGACAACTTTGGTACATTCTGCTACGTTCGTGACCTGGAAACACTTGAGTTCTGGTCTAATACCTCACAACCGGCACTGAAAAAGCCAGAATCCTATGAAGTCATATTTTCTGAGGGTCGCGCCGAATTCAGGCGTCGCGATAATGATATCGACCTTTACACAGAGATAGCCGTTTCATCAGAAGATGATATTGAACTGCGCCGCATAGTTATTACCAATCGCTCGCGCAAACCGAGAAAGATAGAGCTGACCAGTTATGCTGAAGTAGTTCTCGCTCCTCATGCCACCGATGAATTGCACCCGGCGTTCAGCAATCTCTTCATTCAGACCGAGATTCTGCGTGACCACCGGGCGATTCTCTGTAACAGGCGGCCGCGTTCTAACAGCGAGCCGACGATGTGGATGTTTCATCTGATGGCATCGCACGGTGTTCATCACGGCGAAGTGTCTTATGAAACTGACCGTATGCGCTTTATCGGCCGTGGCAACAGTCTCTCGCAACCCAGGGCTTTAACTGAAACAGCTGCTCTTTCGGGCAGCAGTGGCTCGGTGCTTGACCCGATTGTTGCGATCAGGCACCGCCTGGTTCTTGAACCCGGCAAGTCCGCGAAACTCGATATGGTCTCCGGAGTATGTGCTTCAAGAAATTCCGCACTGAGCCTGGTTGAGAAATATCAGGACCGGCGCCTTGCCGACCGTGTTTTCGAACTGGCGTGGACGCACAGTCAGGTAACTTTGAAGCAGTTGAATACAACCGAAGCCGACGCTCAGCACTTTTGTCAGCTTGCCAGTTCGATAATTTATTCAAACTCCTCGCTGCGGGCGAAGCCGGGGCTTATCATTCGTAATACACTCAAACAGTCGAACCTTTGGGGATATGCCATTTCAGGCGATTTGCCGATTGTTCTGTTACGTATAAAGGAAGTGGAAAATATCGAACTGGTGC
>CAZMWO010000836.1:0-1591 GCA_964569565.1 uncultured bacterium
ATTCCGCCGAGAGCCCGGGAAAGCAGTATACCGAAGGTTCAATCTTGAAAGTCAATTTTGACAGACCAGTAGTCGTGGCAGAACCAGTCGAAATACTTTTTCATTTTGTTGCTTCATTCAGGCTTTTTGAAGAAGACGCTGACGAAAGACAGCACCTGTCCTGGCACTTCAGTATTGAGAATGCCATGTCTCTCGCCGATGCGGCACAGCCAGCCATCGCCCGGGCCGACTTCAAAACGCTTGCCGTTGTGGCAGCCGATTCCCCGGCCGGCGACTATGTAATAAAACTCGGCGCTGTCGGCGTGACAATGCTCAGGAATCGTCGCGCCCGGCTGCATTTCGTTGAGACCGAAAGCATTGAATGGCAGCCCGTCAGGATCGGCACCGATATAGTCGCGACAACGCACCTCGCCCTCGCCACCGCGCACGTTCTGCTTCACAATTTCCTGCATCTGCTGATAGTTAAACACTGATGTTCTCCCGCATGAAGTTGTCTTACGTAAGGAATATACTGCGTCGGACATCATATTGTCCAATCTTCACTGACGATGCAGTAGATCGGAATCATGACTCAGCGCTGCATCCCCCATTGCCATCAGAATGGCGGCAGGCATACCAGAGGAAGCACAGGCTTCTGAAGCGCACCGCGGCCGGAAAAATTGAAATCACGATTATGGTAAGCAGCAGCTGCAGCACGTTGCTGTTTTTACGCGAAGAGGTTCTGAGCAACGACTTGTTAACAATGCGGAGTTTGCGCTCATGCGTTTGAATCCTTTGCCAAAGCCTCTGACAAATCAACAATGTCTCCCCAGAAATGAACGGATGTCGACACTTCACTTTTTTCAATCAATCTGATCGCCAGTTCGTAACTTGCCGAAAAACCCTTATAGACGTGATCGAGTTCGCCATAGTGCTGCAAAATCAGAAGCTGCGGCGCAAATTTTGCAATCGCCAGTCTGATTGCATCGAGCGTTGTGCCACTCTGTTCGGGATGACCGTCTTCATATTGCGGACCCGGGTTGCGCCAGGTGATGAACAAAGCATCGCAGCCCGGCCACACTCCGGTGAAATCTCTCGTATAATCAGCATCGCCGCAGAAAACAATGCGGAAATCGCCGGCGAAGTCAACTTCAAAAGCTGTCAAAGGCACTTCTTCAGGCCTGCTGCGCCAGACGTGGCAGGCGTGGCGGGCAGTGCATAAGGTCTGACCGATGCTTACCGCCGCGCCGTCAGATAATTTGACGCTTTCAATACCGGGCGGGGCGGCGTCAGAATGCATAAAAACCGGCTTACTGGCCGCATTACAGGCCTTTGCCAGTTCTTCATCATAATGATCCTGATGGTTGTGGGTGATGAACAGAGCATCGATGGCATCGGCAAGGCGGGCTGTCAGACCATCAGGCTCCGGCCAGCCGTAATAGCGCGGAACCGGCACCAGATCGAAGGCAATCGTCTTGCCAGCCGCTCTGATGATTATGCCTGAATTGTACCATTGCAACATTCTGATACCATCACCGCCCGCGTCGAGAAACCGCTGCACCCGGCCCATCTTCCACATCTGGTAGAGACTCATCCGGAGCAGGGTGCGGGT
>CAZMWO010000837.1:0-1583 GCA_964569565.1 uncultured bacterium
AAGGTCATGATCGTAAGGCGTCAGCGTGAACTGAAAGTAGCATTTATAACTGTTAAGTCGCTTGAGGTTCTGCATAAACGGTCGCGGGTTCTTGCTCCAGAACACAAAGCAGTCAACCTCTTCCGGATTCAGCTCAACCCGCCGGATCTGAGCCGGATTCATCGGGTTCCGCGTCAACGCAAAGCCCGCCGCCAGGCGGTTGTAAAACCACTCATGATAAAAAGCCGGTATATCCGTTCTCCGACTGACACTAATAATCATTTTGATTCACCCGAATTGTGCTTGCTTTGCTGTAACAGCTGCCTCATTCAGCCGAGAGCCCGATTTTAAAAGCACCTTTTATTAAAATCTAAAAAATCAGTCAGAAATACTCTTTTTTGGCAGTCATGTCTCCTGAGCGATGATTCTACCGGCTTCCTCGGCTGAGATCTCCTTGTCGAGATACAACGCGTAGAACTGCTGTGTCTCTTTAACAATATCGACCGCATAATCGTTGGGATAAAGCAGATGCGCAAGCCACTTGAGGCCGATTATACGCATGAAGCAGGGCGGACGGTCGAACCAGTTGAACGGCAGGTTAGGAATCGCATAGACCCTGCGGTCGCGCACTGCCCTTATATCGGCCCAGGCCGGATCGATCAGAACGTTTTTGACGAACGAGCGACTCCAGGCAACTATCAGATCAGGGTTATAAGTCTTTATCTGCTCAACAGTGACAGGTTCCATGCCTTTATGTTCAGTGATGTGGCCTCGATGCACGTTGACATCGCCCATGAGTTTGAGCAGATGTGCGTGCAGTGAATCATCGAACTCTGTCGCCAGCCCGTCTTCGCATTCAGCATAATAGACTGCGGGCTTGAGACGCTTTGGAATGCGAGCAACGACATCAGAAACTTCGGCCAGCGTTTTCCGGCAATAATCGGCGAGGCTGGCGGCGCGGGCCTCGCCCCCCAGCAGTTGGCCGAGAAATTCGTAAGCTGCCGGAAAATCTTCGACATCGCCAAGATTTCCAACTATTGCATATACGTACGGAATGCCCAGAGAATCGCAAACAGCTTCGGACTTTTTGTGATAAGGCTGCTCTTTATCGGCCCAGACCACGACAACGTCAGGTTTAACTGCTGCCAGTGCATCGACTTCGGTAATTTTTTCGATTACCGGCAGATTGTGCAGGTGCGGGTGCAGATACCTTTTATCGCATTCACGCGCCGGCATGGGCGTTGCCACAATCTTTTCCGGCACCAGCGAGGCAAGCATGGTGTAACCATAAAATGACCCGGCAAAAACCGAATTGATGGTTTCCGGTATCATGACCTTGCGACCGGCCATATCGATAATTTCGCGCCCCGTCACAGGGGTCTTTTCACATGATTCCACTTAAATCACTCTCCCTGCCCAATAGATCTATTGCTATATCCTATCAGCATTCTATTTCCATATCCAGACTTTTATGCGTAACAAAAGCTCGTGCAAAGTTTCGAGGCATTAATACGGCGTTCTATCTGCGCAATCTGAGAACTTTCTCTATATAGTATTGCTTCAGGCCGAATTTCTTAGATAAGGGTTGCCTATTTACTTTTACA
>CAZMWO010000838.1:0-1577 GCA_964569565.1 uncultured bacterium
ATTATTTAATGCCGGTTTATCAATATCTGACGCAGACTTTGACCAGTAGAACCGGCGTCACTCCTGACCAGACTGATGTTATCGATCTTGGTGGTGGCAATGGTTTTTGGGTTTATAATATGCTCGAACATGGCTTTAAGAGCGTCACTCTCGTAGATAACGACGCAAAAGTAGTCGAAGATGCCCGGCAGACTTTATCTAAGGCATTTGCTCAAGAGCGCTGGCAGACAATAACTGCTGATGTTTCCTCAATTCCGGTGCCAGACGCTTCTTTTGATGTTGCGGTAAGCCGGAGTTCTATGCATTTCTGGCCTGATCTGCCGGCAGCCTGGCGGGAACTGGCGCGAATCGTGCGCCCGGGTGGTTATGTTTTGTCGGGTCGGGGGTTTGGCCCTGATTTGCCAGATGAGATCAGGGCGAGTGTCAAAGCAGCGAAATATCAGGAAATCTATGGCAACAGTAAAGCCGAGCACAAAGAACAGGGTTCATTACCAGCAATAGAGTTGAGAAAAATTGCTGCTGATGCTGGGTTTTCGACTGTGGCGATCATTCCCGATCACAAAGCTTACTGGATTCTGGCCCGGAAGAATCCTTCAGAAAGTCGTAAAGACGTTGCATCAGACAGTAAAATTGATTGTGAATGCGTTCCTGACGAGTGGTTAAAGTCGAAATATGATTTTAAACTTCGACCCGAACCGAGCAATTTTGAGCTTGGCGCAAAAAAGGTTCTGTGGATAGTTTTCGCGGTTTGTTTAGGTCTTTTTCTATTTTTTACCAGTGAAAATGGTGAGCCGGTTGTGCGCAAAGACAGCATTGCACTTTTGAAGGGTCTGGCAAACTGGTTGATCTTATCGTCACACTCCGGGGCTAACGCGCTTATCGACTTTCTTTCGACGCATCTGATATCGGCGATGGTGCCGGCATTCTTTCTGGCTGCCGCGATTTCGACCTTCTTTTCAAAAGAAACCGTCATCATGGCGATCGGCAAAAAGTCGAATCCATTGGTCAGTTACCCGTTAGCAGCCTTCGCCGGCTCTATTCTGACTGTCTGTTCCTGTGGCGTGCTGCCGATCTTCATGAGCCTGCTGCAGAGCGGTGCCGGTATCGGCCCGGCTATCACATTTCTCTACGCGTCGCCGGCCATCAATCTGATTTCGATCATCTACACCTGGAAGATCATACCTTCTATGTTGTGGGCGCGTATATTCGCGGTCGCCGTCTGCGCAATCGCCATCGGCTGGCTGATGTCGAAGATTTTTGCCAACATGCCTGATGAGTTCGAGAGTGAGGAGCTCAAGATCAAGCCGTCAAAGCGCAAAGCCTGGCAGGAAGGCGTGTTCTTTCTGCTGCTGGTTGTTGTCATGCTGACATCTACCAATCTTTTTTCAGGCATTACCGACCATCTGGTGCCGGCCTCGTGGTTTGCTGCACGCGGCGCCGATGTGGCGGTCAAGACCGCGCAGCTGGCGGGAAAACTGCTGGCGATACTGATCGAGATCATTCTGGTTCTGGTTGCGCTGCGCATGTGGTTCACCTGGGACGACACGCGCAAATGGCTCAAACGAACATATCGACAG
>CAZMWO010000839.1:0-1577 GCA_964569565.1 uncultured bacterium
ATTTCTTCTCGCCGATGGCCGAGAACTTCCGCAGTATCGGGCTCATCGTCAAATCTGCCTGGACCCGCAAGGATATTCCCTTCAACCTGCTGGTGACCGGAAGCATGACCGCGATTATCGCAGCTGTAACCTTTACGCAATTCTTTGTCTCGCTGGTCGTCAAATCCTTTTTTGAACTGCTTTTTGGCAAGGAATGGGGCGACGGCAGACTGGCCGGGTTCGGCGGCGCCATCGCTCTGCTGATCGGCATTCATATCGGCTTTTATTCATACGCGTCGATGTCTTCTGATACAGCTGACAAGCTTGTATGGCAGCGTCAGAGCGTTTATGAGCCGGTCGAACGTTTCGTAACCCGCACCCCCGGCAATTACATTCTCGGGCCTGACCACCTGTGGATCGAACGCGAAAATGAGATTGCCGCAATCGATCTCAAGACCGGTAATGTGGTAAACAGTCAGAAATTCAAACCGGCAGTCATACACAAAGGAGTTCAACGTGGGGTAATTCCGGTTTTCTGCGACAACGAGGCTCTTTACGGTTTTAACCGTGACATGAGCATGAATACCTGGAAAACCCCGTATCCGGCCAGTTTTCCCAATCTTGAGATCAGTGAAGACAAAAAGGAACTGTTCAACAGTATTCCTCTGACCACAAGAATGGTCGATGGCGGCAATAAGGTATTTGTCCAGTATGATTACGGATTTGCCGGGCTTTACAAGGTAGAAGACGGCAACCAGTTGTGGTTTAAACAGCTAGATCTACAGATCAGGGCCAACCGGGCCTTCCCGGACATGTATCTTGAAGACGGTTACTTTCTTGAAGCTGGCGACAAGCTGGTGCTGAGCTGCCATAACGGACTGATCCGCTGCCTCAACCGTGATAACGGCGAACAGCTGTGGCAATACCAGCACGGTACACCAAAAGTCAGCGGACGCAGTCAGAAGGGCTATCTCTCACGCGACGAAGACAGGGTGATCGCAGCGTTCAAGTCAGGCGAAATAGTGACTATAGCGCTGAATGACGGTCGCAAAATTTACCAGGCCGCCAATCCGGCTCTGGGCAGCAATGGCCCGGCTTTTTGCCGAGGCCTTAATGTGAGCCTGCTTACTGATGAAGGAATTTTCCATAAGGTCGAAATCGATGGCGGTAAAAACATTTATATGGCCAATGTTCTTCCGCGCCGGCTTGATCTGGTTCCGGTCGTTCAGGATCTCAGCCATGGCATAGTCGCGCATCGCGATGAAATCATGAAGATCGATGACGAAATGCGTGACGCAACCCCAATCTTCCGGGCTGAAAATAAAATTTTTGTCACCCGCCCGCTGTTTGAAGATAAAATCATGTATATAGGCACGCAGGACGGCTGGATATACTGCATTCACTACGGCAGCAAACACGAAAAATGGCGCCTGCACATAAATGGCGAACTACAGGAAGACTCGCTGACACTGCTTGACGAAGGTCTTCTCGTCACCACACGTTCCGGCTCCGTATTCAGATTTAAAAGAGACTTCTAAACTAGTGGTCTGTCAAAGTTGACTTTCAAGATTCAACCTTCGGTATACTGCTTTCCCGGG
>CAZMWO010000840.1:0-1576 GCA_964569565.1 uncultured bacterium
TTTTTTTCAACCCTGTTCTGAGCATCGTTCAGTGACTGCCTGGCTACTTCATCGCCTGGGTTTTTTACCAGCATTTTATGGGCATCGAGCATGCGCTTTAAATTGCGTTTAAGCGGGAGTTTCGCGGTAATCTCGTAGACGATTACTTTGGCGACAACCGTCAGAATCTGGCTGCCCATGTAGCCGCCAATGACACTGCCGACGCCAGGTGCGATTACCGAACCAACGGCGGCGCCGAGCGAAGCGCCGGTGACACTGACCAGGCTTATCGATGCACATCTGAAAATCTGCAGAGCAAGAAAGCTCAGAAGAGAACGATCTTTCATCGTCTGCTTGAAGATGCTCATCAGGCCCTGGTTCTGGGCCGAAGCCTTGATCATGTCGTTAACCAGGCGGGTGAAGGCGACGGCCGAAAAGCTGCGAAAGGTTTCTGAAATAGCTTTTGACAGCACACCTATATTGAGCTGCGACAGGAACTCGGTAAGCAGGTCGAATGCCGGCGAGAGAGCGCCCGATGCTGCGATGTGTGGCGTCTTTTTAAGCAGTTCATAAGCCAGGCGGTCGAGCGAAACGACTATCGAGCAATTGTAGTTGAAGCTCAGCCCGGAGCGGCTTTGTTTGATTTCTGAAACATAAAGATCGACCGAAATCTCGCTGTTGCTGGTGATTATATAGCTGTCTTTATCTATGTTCCATGGCAGTTTGCCCTGGAAGAGCGCACTGCCGCTGAAAGATACGAAGTATCGCCTGATTCTGCTGTCATAAAAAGAGCTGTGTACCTGAACCGATAGATTGTCGGTCTTATCGATTGCCAGTGCCAGTTTGCGTACTGTCTTATCAAGCGCAGTCGCAGTTTTTACAATGCTCTTTTCAACCGCTTCCGAGAATTTAACTCGTATCTTTTCGGTCGGCCGCATCTCAGCAGCATTGACAAAGGGTGCTGCAAGAAGTGCAAAACAGAGTATCAGGCTTATAAAGAGCCTGTTTCCGGGTTTTTTAAGAGCAGATACCATATTCATGCAATACCTCTTTTCAAGATCCGCTGAATGCAGCGTCTCATGCTGATTCAGCCGGTGAGTGAAGCAGGTGTCTGACGAGGCTTACTTGATGCCAAGCTGGCGCAGATCAAGCATTTCGTCCCATTTGCTGTCGCGCGACATGTCGAGGGCCTTGTAGAACTTGCGATATTTGGTGTAATCAGCCTTTTCGGGCCAGGTGATGCTGATGGTGCCGCGGCGGGTGACTCTGGCCGCTTCGACAGCATCCATGAGGTCTTTGCCCATCTGCTTGATTACCGCACGGTTACTGGCGCCGTTGAGTTCTGAAGTTTCCCGGTAGAAAGCGTCGGCAACCTTGTAGAGATCCCAGTAGTTGGTGCCCTTGCCGAAAGAAGCCTGATTACGCAGGCCAAAGTTTTTAGAAGTTTCTTCGATAGCATTAAGAAGTTGCATGGCGAGCTGATTTACTGCAAAAACCAGTTGAGCGGAATTGGCAGTTTTCCAGGCGCCGATCAGGCTGCTGTTTAGACGTTCGGCCATGTCGGTGGCAAATTCAGTTGGTGTGAATGTTGAATTGC
>CAZMWO010000841.1:0-1576 GCA_964569565.1 uncultured bacterium
TCTCGAATACTACCCGATCAGCGGGTAAATTCGATTATTGCCATTTCAGCATTGTCTCCGCGGCGGTTACCGAGCTTATAGATGCGGGTATAGCCACCGGGCACGCTCTCGAAACGGGGGGCGATGCGGTTGACCAGCTTGGTAACAGTGCCTTCGACCCGAAGAATCTTCTGAGCGTTCTTGCGTTCTTTTACGAGTTCCTTGCCATCCTTGCCCTTAACGGTTCTTTTGCAGGTGGCGGGAATGTAATCAACGATGAATTCCGGTTTCGGATTCTTGTCGGGATCTTCAAGGTACTTCTCAGCGGCTTCGCGGCTATCCTTGTGCAGATTCGAAATGTAGCGTTTGATTTCGGTTCTGCCGAGAATTTCGCGATCATCGCAGCCGTGGAAGAAGTTTTCGAGAAGGGTGCGCTTGGAAACTTTGAGACCCCTGGTCTGAGCTTCGGTTTCACCCTTAACGGTATGGAGCTTTTTGGCAATAGTTACTGCTTTTTCGATTTCGCGGCGCAGATCTTTTGCCTTCTGGAGAGTTGTTTCAATGCGTTCATATTTCACAAGTGAAGTGCAGAGTGATCTCAGCAGAGCTTTGCGCTGATGTGACTCGCGACCGAACTTGCGGCCTGATTTCATGTGTCTCATTCGTCGTTACCTCCGGCGGTATCGTCATCGGGCAGACCCAGATTGAACTGACTGAGTTTTTCCCGGACTTCTTTAAGTGACTTTTTACCAAAGTTCTTGATTTCGAGCAGTTCAGAAACCTTCTTGTTGACCAGTTCTCCAAGTGACTGAATACCGGCTTTCTTGAGGCAGTTTCTCGAGCGTACTGAAAATTCGAGATCCTTGATCAGGATGTCATGGTGACCCTTCTGCGGTGTTTCCTGCTTCTGGGCAGAGATCATTACCAGCTCTTCCTTGTGAGTCGGCATCTTTTTGTCTTCGACAATTTCTTCTTCCAGGGCCTGGAAGAGATCGATGTGGGCTCTCAGGAACTTGGCAGAGAGTTCTACTGCTTCGGCAGGCTGCATGCTGCCGTTGGTCCAGAGCTGGAGAGTGAGCTTGTCAAAATCGATATTCTGGCCGACGCGGGCATCTTCGACATTGTACATAACTCTGGTGACCGGCGAGAACTGCGAGTCAACGAGTATGGTGCCGATTGCCTGGCCTATATCTTTGTGCTCTTCAGCAAGAACGTAGCCGCGGCCACGCTTGAAGGTAATTTCCATGCCGAGAGTGATGTCGCCGGTTACCTGTGCGATATGCACATTTTCATCGATGACAAGCAGGTCGGGATGTGAGGGAAGGTCGGCGGCGGTTACTACTGCCGGACCCTTCACTTCGAGGCGCAGCATTATCGGCTCGTCAATTTCGACATTGACGATAAGCTTCTTGAGGTTGAGAACGATAGCGGTAACGTCTTCCACTACGCCCGGGATGCTGCAGAATTCATGAAGAACTCCGTCGATCTTCACACAACTTACGGCTGAGCCGGGAAGTGAAGAAAGAAGCACCCTGCGGAAAGAATTGCCAAGAGTCTGGCCATAGCCTCTTTCGAGCGGCTCAAGGGTTATGATACC
>CAZMWO010000842.1:0-1573 GCA_964569565.1 uncultured bacterium
CTGGTCGAAGATCTTCAGAAAAAAGAAGAGATGGCAGCCATGCCGGTTGAAAAAAAATCGGTTCAACTGCTGCCGGCAAACTTTACGGCTACCATAGAAACCCGCAAAGAACTTGTGGCCGTCATCGATTCGCGACTTTACCGCAAGGGCGATGCCTTCGGCGACAAAAAGATTGCTGAAATAAAAAACGAAATCATTTCTCTCGAAAGCGGAAAAGACACTTTCCTCATTCCCAAGCGCGGTGTAAATGTAAACATAGCCGAAGACGGCACATATACCGTCGAAGACAGTTATCACAAGAATTAAAGTACAACTCCAAAACTGATACTTCAGCAAACCGCTCAAGCTGCCGATACTGAAACTGAATTATACGCATCTGAATTTACAGCAAAGATCAGGAGCAAACATTGGCAATGCGGCGGGAAAGGTTTCTGCGCTACCTTCTGCTGGGCGGGATCTGCCTGTCCGGCATGATGCCGGCTTTCAGCCAGTCAAAGCAGAACTGGCAACCGCTCAGAAGCGCAACCAGAGGTGCCATAAGTCATCCACGCGAACCGGCGCCGGCCAACTCTTTTTATCCTATTCTCAGAGAATCAGTGCCTGACCTGTCAAACAGTCAGACAGCTAGAAATCAGGGGCCGGGCTGGGTCAACCTGGGCAGCGGTGCCCGCATAAGGCTTCCCGACAAGCAGGGCGAGAACGAAAACAAACTGTCGGCAGATGTTCTTGAAACGATCAGAAGACTCAAAGAACAGTCTCCTGAGCCGAGATACCAGCTTCTTCCGCCTCAGGCTCCGGTCACCGGGGCAACGCCCAATTCGCTGCAGGCACCGGCCGAAGGTGCTGAACGGGCTAATGAAGACAAGCAACTCGAATCTTATCTCAAGCTGCCGCGCGACAAGAACATCAAGGTCACTTCGCTCGATTTTCGCGATACGCCGGTAGCAGATGCTCTGCGATCACTGCTTCAGCTCATCAACGTAAATCTAATGCTCAGTCAGGGCATCACTGGAAACGTGACGATACTTTTCAGTGACGTAACCACTGAAGAGGCTATCAACACGCTGTTGAACGCCTACAGCCTGTCATTCGCATGGGAAGGCTCGATTCTGCGCATTTTTCCCAAAGACAGTGCCCCTACTATTACCAGAATTTTCAGAATCCAGCATGCTACGCTCACCGCCCTTAAAACGACAATCGACGGTATGATAAGCCCGGCACCAAGGGGCAAATGCGAAATAGACACGCGAACTAATTCACTCATGATTACCGACACTGCGGCCAAGCTGGCCGAGATCAGCAATCTGCTGCCGCAGCTTGACATCAAGGAAACTGCGGTCGATGTCAGCTCACGCCCGGTTACTGAGGTATATTACCTCAACTATGCCGATGCAAAAGCTCTGACCGAGCCGATACAGATGCTTTCGCCAGACGTTCAGATCAAGGAATTTTCTTCAAACCAGGCTTCACAGGCCGGTGCGGCCGGCGGCGGAGCAGGAGCCGGCACTGGACGCATGGACATGATGATCATCACCGACACGCAAAATAACCTCAACCGCATCAGAGAGCTTAT
>CAZMWO010000843.1:0-270 GCA_964569565.1 uncultured bacterium
CCCTGAGTTCTGCACCGTCGAGAATCTGGTGCGATTCACCCGGTTGAACGATGATGCTTTTGATGGTGCTCTTGACTTTGCCTTCTTTTGAAGATTCGTGGTCGAGCAGAACGACGCCTTTGTTGGCCGCCTTGAGAACCGCGATGACCTGGCCTTCCTTGACTTCCTGACCGTCGTTAACGATCAGTGCGCCACTGGCAACCATTTCCTTGGTTATCGCGTATTTCTTTTCATGCAGTACTCTCTGGCAGATTCTGATGCCGGCACCGT
>CAZMWO010000843.1:280-615 GCA_964569565.1 uncultured bacterium
TCTTCAACCTGAGTGTAGGTTTCGAACGGAATCGGAGTGACGGTAAGTTCGCCATCCTTGACGACGGTCGGCGGGAACTTGAGACTGAGAGAGGCCGGGTAACTGAATTCTACGCCGCTGTAAACAAGAACCTTTTCGATGATTTCTTCGCAGATGATCTTGTTGTAGCCATAGATATAGTTAACCTTGCCGGAGATTTCGCTGGTCATCGGTTCGATGTCACTTACCAGCTTATCGCCGGCCTTGACCACCTGACCATCGTCGACATTAATGGTAGCACCACGGGGAACCGGATACTGAACCTTCATGTCGTCTTCGCCGATTATGTTAACAGC
>CAZMWO010000843.1:635-1573 GCA_964569565.1 uncultured bacterium
TTTTACGATGTAGACTTCACGCACGGCGGCGCGGTTTTCGTCGATAATAGCGAACAGATCGTCGTCGATCTCGGTACCGCTCTCGGCGATAACTTCATCGGTTTCACGGTTAACGGCTGCACGTGCCAGAGTGGCGTATTTGATGAGTTCGATATCATCACTGATCAGATGAATCCTGGTTTCTGAGCTGATCTTGGTGATTTCGATGACGCCGTCAATTTCAGCCTGAATAAACAGCTTGGTTGTCAGTTCGCCATTTTCGGCAACATCGCCGCCGTTCAGAATCTTGCAGTTTTCTTTCGGGCGCAGGATGACGCCACGCGGAACCGGATATTCAATTTCGTTCTTAACGATAACACGCTTGCGGTCAAGAGTCTTGTTGGCTGCGCTCTTCTCGTTGATTACCCTTACCAGACCGGAGATTGGCGCGATAAGAGAGAGCATCTTGTTCTGCTCATCGATGGCTGCCGCCATTTCGCCCTTGAATTCGTATTCTTCTTCGGCTTCTTTCGATACCGAAATCTTGGTGCCGCCCGCAGTGAGTGATACCGTGCCGTCAACTTCAGAGATGACAGACAGCAACTTCTGGTTCGGGAAGACTTCGTCACCGTTCTTAACGTTGAGAATCATACCGGCATTCTTGATGGCAGCTTCTTTGGCTTCTTTGACACCCTTGGGCAGACTGTATTCCTTGCGCTCTCCATGCTTTTCGCCAACCGGGAAAATAAAGACCATACCATTGTCGCTGATGACCTGTTTGTTCTTGACCCGGATGTTTTCGAATCTGGCAATACCGTCCATACGTGCGATTGCCGCGTGTGACTGCGCCGAGATTTCGGCAAGCAGATTGCCGGCGTGTATGATTTCGTTGTCTTCTACCCTGAGAGTAGCTCCCTGCGGAATCTTGTAATCTTCGATGACGAAGTCTTTGGTAACCG
>CAZMWO010000844.1:0-1569 GCA_964569565.1 uncultured bacterium
AAGTTCACCGATCCGCGCAAGTGGGGCAAATGCCCGGAAGTCAAAATGCCCGAGAAATTCAGCATCGACGATTCAATGTTCATTTTCCCGCGCGCCGATGGTTCTAAGGTCGAGATCGTCAGAGGCCCGAATATCGCCGCCCTGCCGGTCAAAGAAGAAATGCCGGTCGCACTCAAGGGCAAAGCTCTAATCAAGGTTGGCGACAATATCACCACTGACCACATCATGCCGGCCGGCCAGTATCTGCCGTTGCGCTCGAATGTACCGGAATATGCCAAACACGTATTCGAAGGGGTTGACCGCGAATTCTACAAGCGTGCCGTCGAAATGAAAAAAGGCATGATCATTGGCGGAGATAACTATGGTCAGGGCAGTTCACGCGAGCATGCCGCCCTCTGTCCGATGTATCTCGGCGTCGAAGCGGTTGTCTGCAAAAGCTTCGCTCGTATACATCTCGCCAACCTCGTGAATTTTGGCATTCTGCCGGCAACCTTCAGGAATCCTGCAGACTACGACAAGGTTGACGTCGGCGATGAGCTCAAGATCGATGTCAGCAATCTCGACGGCGATCTCGTGATCGAGAACATCAGCAAAGGTGTTAAACTGCCGATTACCCATACTCTCAGCGATGAGGACAAGGTGATTCTCAAGGCCGGCGGCCGCCTGTCGTTCGCCAAAAAACAATCGGCCGCTTCGTAATGGCTACTGATCAGACTTAATTCGGCAGCCGCTGCAATGCGCAGCGGCTGCCTGTTCGAATGGAGCAACCGCATGTATTATCGTAATCAGAGTGGCTGGCACTATTTTGCCGCAGATATAAAGGACTGGCGTGATACAGCATCGGTCAGATTTGATGAACGTGTCATCAGACACGCAGGCAACTGTATGATCAACGAACATTGTCCGGCCGATGCCCTGCCGGCATTTTCAGGCAGCAAGATAATCTGTGTCGGCCGTAATTATCGCAAACACGCCGAAGAGCTTGGTAACGATGTGCCGGCGCGCCCGCTCTGGTTCAGCAAGCCGCCGAGCTCTATCATTGGTGGTGGCCAGCAGGTAATTCTGCCAAAGGATTACGGGCGCATCGATTATGAAGGCGAACTGGCGATGATTATCGGCCGTCGCGCGAAGAATGTTTCGATAGAACAGGCCTGCGATTACATCGGTGGAGTAACTGCCTGTTTCGATATGACCGCGCGCGATCTGCAGAAAAGCGACGGGCAATGGACGCGGGCCAAGGGTTTTGATACTTTTCTGCCGCTGGCATGCTTGGTGGCGCCATTTTCACCAGAATGGAAGCGCGGTATGCTCGAAGTCTGGAAAAACAACGAACTGGTGCAGAAAGATCGCTTTTCTTCAATGGTTTTTGATTTTGCCGAACTCGTTGCTGATCTCTCGGCCTGTATGACATTGGAGCCCGGTGATCTGATTCTGACCGGTACCCCCGAAGGCGTCGGCCCGGTTGTACCTGGCGACCGTCTTAAGATGACGATCAGCGGCCCCGCTATTATCAACCTTGCAGTGACCTGCACTGCTTAGGGAATTGACAGCGGGCGGCGGGCAGGATAT
>CAZMWO010000845.1:0-1562 GCA_964569565.1 uncultured bacterium
GCGATCTTGTCGCCGAGTTTACGGCTGAACGCATCTGCCGCTTCAGTATCGCCGAGTTCCTGCACTTTCATTATGCGCTGGCAGATCAGATCGGGGCTCTGGCCGGGCACATAGTTTTCAATTGCCGCATCGAGTGCGGTTTTTAAGGTGCTCAGCATGGTTGCCTGAGCGAGCTCCTCTTCCTGTTTCTTCGCGAGCTTTTCTGCTTCTTCGATTTTGCCGGCGAGGCCTTCGGCCGCCGGGAAATAGGTCTTCAGGTCCTGGTAATATGCAAGTGACTTCTGCGGGTTGGTGGCGAGAGCCTGTTCCCCAAGATTGATGAAGCGTGCCTGCCAGGCGGCGGCGATATCTGCGCTTGTGCTGGCCATGCCGAGCGTTTCGAGTTCCTGCATGACGGCCTGCAGTTCGCGGGTGCCGGATGCGGGTTCGAGTTTGCCAACCAGTGCCAGTGACTGCTGGTTGAGAGTCTCGATGCGTGTTCGCAGGCGGTCGTATTTTTCTTTTTCCTGTTGCAGTCGGGAAAGAGTCAGCGCTGCTTTCGGGTTGGTCGGGTCGAGAGCGATCGCCTGACCGAAAAGGTTGATGGCTGTATTGAAGTCTTTTGCTGATTCGGCGGTTTCGGCGCTTTCGATGAGCGCCAGGGTCAGTTTCTGTCTGATTTCTGGCGCATATTTTTTCCCTTCATCGCTGTTGGCAAAGCGTTCAAGGCGACGGCGGGCATCATCAAACTCGCGATTTTCGATGAGTTTGATGATTTCTCCGGCTCTTTCATCAGAAGTACGGTCGCTAAATACGCCAAAGTAATAGGCCGCGCCGCCGGCACCGAGAAAAACCGCCAGAATGGCGGGCAGTAAATATTTTTTACCGGGAGCAGGCCTTTCGGCAGATTTAACCAGACCTGATAGCGAAGAGATGCCTGAGCGCGAGGTCGAGCGCCTTCCGGTAGTAGAATGTGGCATTGCCTCTGGAGCGTGTTCTACCAGCCATGCCTCGAGTGTGTCGATGATGTCGTTTTCGGAAGGGCGCGAATCGGGACTTTTGTCGAGCATACGCCTGACCAGGCTGACAACCGGAACCATACTTGCATCTGGAATAGCAACCTGAGCCGGCAGGGTGCCTTCAATGTGCTGCATGGCTATCGCCAGTTCCTGATTCTGGTGGCCATCTGACTTGAAGGGAACGCTGCCGAAAATCAGCTCCCAGAATATTATGCCGAGAGAGTAAATGTCGGATTTGCCTGATAGATTGCGGCTGCCGGTGCATTGTTCGGGCGACATATATTCGGGCGTGCCAACGGTCATGCCGGTTTTGGTAAGGCTGGTCTGAGTTTTGGCAATACCGAAGTCGAGGATTTTAACCAGTCCGGTTGGCGTAATGATGATGTTCGACGGCTTCAGATCGCGATGCACGATATTTCGCTCATGACAGGCTGCGATGCCCTCTGCCAGCTGCAGCATAAGAGGAACTGCCTGGCGGCTGTCACGTTGAATAGCTCCTTTAAGCTGCGACAGCGGCTTGCCTTCGATGTATTCCATTACCAGGAAAGGCCGGCTGGTTATCTT
>CAZMWO010000846.1:0-1562 GCA_964569565.1 uncultured bacterium
GGATGGTGTGGATGTTTGCTTTTGGCACCAGGCCGAGCATGTCTACTGCCGCTGTATTCTCGGCAAATACGAGAAAGTGGAATTCGCAGTCCGGCCAGATTTCGCGGGCACGCCTGAGCATCGCATACATGAGAACTGTGCTGCCCATTTCCGCCGGCTTGACCATCAGGATTCTGCCGACCGGGGCATCGGCGAGCGAGCCAAAGCGACGTGGCCAGAAACGGTCGAGAAGTTTGCGGCGCAGACTGAGCAGGGCGCAGATTGGCGGGCCCAGAGTTGCATCGATTTTTCGCATGGTATCTGGTTTCATGTTGCGATTATAGCACAGAGGTCAGGATAGCCAAAATATTATTCAAACTGGCGCTGAAACTGTTTGCTGCAATTGTTTCCGACGATTCTGCCGTCTGGCAAAAAACGGCGGCATGGCGCGGGTGATTTATGTTATATTGCGTTTATTCAATCTGCGGGGGATGATATGGAACCAGACGATTTCGCGGTGCGTATCGAAGAAGTGATGACCGAGGAGTGCTCGAGTTACGAGTGCGTTCTGGTTGACGACGAGGAAATCGGGCGCCTGTGGACTTTTGTTATTGAAGACACTTTCAGCGGCTATCTGAGCGTTGATGACAACGAGGAGAGCCTGAAAGTGCGAACAGTTACATTGGGGCTGAATCTTAAAGATATTACCGGTTCTTCGCGCGAAGAGCTGCTCGAACTGTTTGCACGCAATGCCGGGCTGGTCAGCGCCAATTTCAGTGTGATGAAGTTTCCGGTATCCGATGAGAAGGGCGACGAGTCGCTTATTCTCGACGAAGGCGAAGATGTCGAGTATGACGACGACGACGGTGAGCCGGAAATGCATGATATGCTGGTCATTCAGACCAGGCTGCCATTCGAAGCATTTGCGCCGGAAGACTTTGGCGGATACATTCAGAATCTGCTTTTTCAGGCGGATCTGCAGTTGAGCAGCCATGATGACGACGAAGATGGCGGTCTGACCGAATTTGATGACGACGATGAATCTGAAGATGACTCTGATGATTGAGGAGTGACACCCGATGCAGCCGCAAGCCAGTCTCAGCCTGCCAGAGGCAATCAAGAGCGATATCAGTATCTATCTTGCCCCCGGAGAAAAAATACTCAAAGCGATAAGGTCTGATGCCGAGCGCACTGCCAGCAAGGGGCAGGTCTGGCTGATTCTGAGCACAGGCTCGGTGATTTTTCATACCTGCGAGATGGGCAAAGAGTCTATTATTGCGTTGCTGTCGCGGCGAGATATTCGCGAGATCGAGTATTTTCAGCGTCAGCATGAAGTTGTGCTGACGTTCGTGCCGGCACGCAGCCCGCAGAACGTTACGCGGCTGAGCTTTGCCAACAGCCAGCGGCCCGAGCTCGAAGACTTCTGCGACGATCTGGCCGACCTGATCAGCTTCAAAAAAGAGACAGCCGGTGGCGTTAAGACCTATGCAACGCCTTCGACTGTTCCGGCGTCCGCCCCTGAAGCTGAGGCGCCCCCGCCCTCGGCGCTGAGAAGCGCGGCTTCTTCGGTTAAACATTCGGCC
>CAZMWO010000847.1:0-1560 GCA_964569565.1 uncultured bacterium
AGAGTTGTAGCGAATGAGATTCCGCCGAGAGCCCGAATAAGCAGAATAAGCCTAATCGAATTCTTGAACTCTTAATGTGACAGAGGACAAGTTGGAAACTGGTGATAAAGTTGTTAAATAACAGGACAAAAGAGACGTTGCAGCCAAATGGCGGCCCGGGGGGCAGCTTTGCTGCAACGGCGACGGTGGCGGTCGCTTCACAGCCGGCACAGACCGCGCTGCCGGCATTGCCGCCGGGTGAAGAGATCTACGATCTCATGCCGGTGCACAGCGTCGGGTTGCCGATTTTGCACGTTCTCGGGCAGGCTTTGCTTGTTGTTGCTGTTTTCTGGCTGCTCTGGCTGTTTTATCGCTGGCTGACCACGCCGGTTCAGAGGCCGCGGCGAAAGATTGAGCTGAGCCCGCAGCAGATGGCACTGCGAGCTATTGCGCGGCTCGAGCGATCGCCAGTCTGGCAGCAGCGCCAGATGAAAGAGATCTGCGAAAATATTGCAGGCATTCTCAAGACCTACGCGCACGATGCCTATGCTATCGGAATAGGCGCCGCTGCGACAACAGACGAGTTTCTTGAAAGCTTCAGGCGCAACGGCATGGCAACTGCAATATTTGCCCGCAGTCGCGATCTGCTCAACGACTGCGATCAGATCAAGTTTGCCGGTGTCGAAGGCGACCCCGACCTGGCTGCCGGCATGCTCAACGAGCTCAAACAACTGGTCACTCAGGGGGACTGGAAACAATGAAATGGAACAGCCCCGAATTCATTCTGCTTTTTCTGCTGATTCCGCTCATCGCGGGGTACCGGCTTTATATAAGCCGAACAGCGAAAAAAGGCGGGCTGCGTTACCCGCTGGCATTTCTGGCCGGGCATGGCGAAAGCTGGCGCAGCCGGTTGCTCTTCGTTCCTGATCTGCTGCGACTGCTGGTTCTGGTATTGCTGATTTTCGCGATGATGCAGCCACAATACGGCCAGGAACACGAGACCGTCAGCCGTCAGGGTATCGATATTATGCTGGCAATAGATGTTTCGGGCAGTATGGCTGCTGAAGATTTCAAACCGAACCGCATCAAGGCAGCGCAGAAGATAACCGAGAATTTTATCTCAGGCATTCAGGATCACCGTATCGGTCTGGTCGTGTTTGCCGGTCTGGCGCTGACCCAGTGCCCGCTCACCATGGACTACGGCGTCGTCACCGAACTGCTGCGGCGAACATCGCTCAACATGATCAAATACGATGGCACAGCGATTGGCGATGCCATAATCAATGCGGTTTACAAGTTTTCTGATGAGCGACGCGACAACCGTGACCGTGTCGTCATTCTGCTCAGCGACGGCGAGAACAACTCGGGCGTAGACCCGCTGGAAGCGGCAAAGGTAGCGGCTGACCGCAAGATTCGCATTTACACGATCGGTGTCGGCAGTCTCGAAGGCGCGCCGATTCCGATAATTCAGGGCGGCCACAAGATGTACGCGCGCAATCGCGACGGTTCGATCTATATTCCAAAAATTGATGAACAACTGCTCAAAGATATTGCTTTCATGACCAGTGGTCAGTATTTCAG
>CAZMWO010000848.1:0-1551 GCA_964569565.1 uncultured bacterium
TTGTTGCTGTAAATCTATGCAAGATAGGCAATCCCGCCTAAGACTGAATCTTTACTACGCGATTGATTTTACTGGCGCGAATACGCCGAAAGGGTTATTATTAATATATGGCTATATCTGTAAAGGGCATTCAGTATTCTTATCAGATCGATTTCTTCAACCAGGTTCCGACCCGACTCAAGAGCCAGGTACACGATCTGCCGGTTGTCTCTGTACTGCGCCCGACTCCTATAGATAAAACCGAAGTCACCGATTCTTATCTGCCGCTGGCTGAACAGGCATTCCCCTATGCCGGCCCGCAGGCAGCCGCCCCAATTCAAAACGTCAGCAACACCGAAATGCTGCCGACCGTAGCTCCGCCTTCACAACTGAATGCGATAACGCAAACAGATACCCGGGTTGAAAGCTCGCCACAGTTCGACTCGGCCATCGCCGAACCGGCGCAGATCGAGCGCAAACTGCCCGATGCTAATGCAAATCTGCGCCCGGCAACCCCGCTGGCCGCGGAAACCGAGCGCGACAACCCGCTGATGCCGGCCGAACTGCCGGCCCCGCTGCCAGAAGCCCTGCCAACCGCCGAAGCAACTCCAACTGAAGCGGTTAAGGCTACGCCCCGCTATGAGTATAACCTCGCTCTGCGCGCCTATAAACCAGACGCCGGCTCTTACCTGCAGCCGGTCGGCTACGAAAAGGCCGACTTCGCGCGCGCTGAATTCTTCGCCGAACCGGCACGTTCTGTCACCGAACCCCCGGCGCTGCCGGCCGCATCATCGCAAATCGAGGTCAACCCTCTGACCGAAGGCGAAAACCGCGTGCAGCCAGCAATTGCCCGTCGCGAGCCAACCGAAACCGCCGGTGAAACACTGCAGCGCAGCGAACGCGAACAGCCGCTGACCGCAAAAACCGAGCAACCCGATGAAACCATGCGCCTGCGCGGCGAAAATTTTCTTTCCCGCCAGGTTTTCAGAATCTACGACATGATCGCAACCCCGGCCATGTTCAATACCGGCAATTTAATCGACGTCAGATCCTGACCCATATTTTACTGCACAAATCAGGCTGACTATGACAATTCAAACTGAACCATACCCGAATGATTATTCGTGCTCAGCAAAGCGGTGCTCGTAATCGTAATCGAAAAACAAAATCGATTACGATTAAGATTACGCGAACGAGCACGAGAACTCTTAAACCTTTCGCCCTCAGTGAGTTCGATTGTTACTTTTCATAATTATCTGGGATCAAGCATCAGAAAGCCAGGGTTCTATTTTACCAAACCCTCATTACATCCCGCCGGTTGAGGCGAATTCTACCTTGTCTGAACAGGCGATCATCACTCCCAGCATCAACAGGAAAATGCCGACCATTACCGCCATAACCTTGCGGTGAGCAGCCTGCAGATCGTATTTCTGCGGGCCTTTTATTTCTTCGGTTTCAATATCTGCGTTCTTTTTTTTGTCTGATTTCATTTTTTTCTCCTGGCATCATGACTGTCAGAATGAACTTATCCGTGCCCGATTATAAGCCTTGCGTCATTCACTTGTAAACAAT
>CAZMWO010000849.1:0-1541 GCA_964569565.1 uncultured bacterium
TGAAATGAAAAAAATCATGGATGATAACCGCAAACTCGTTGAAAAAGCAGTTGGCTGGTTAACCCTGTAATATCTTTGATATGAGTAAGAAAATGCGACGAGAAGCTGATAAAAAGAGTTGCTCAGCAGCACAAACTTGAGACAGGCTGGCGGTTGCGCATGCACTTTCCCACCAATTTGAGGTTCGGCTTCGATGGATTCTGCGACTTCGCTTCGCTCGCGCAGAATGACATAGAGAGCACAAACAGGCCGAGGTGGGCGCAGGTTGGTGCCGGAAGCGGGAATTTGCGATACTCAGGCGGGCTTTCCTGAAAGAGTTGAATCTTCAAGATTGATCAAGGCATGAATCCTGTTTAAAACATCCATACCCAGGATGCCGTCAATATCAACCCCGTAATCCATTACGCCAATATCCATGTCAATACTGCTTAAACGAAACCCGCAGATTTCGAGAGCATTAATTTTTTTTATAAACACAAATTCTTTGCCGCCAACCCCGGAAACTGATCCAATAAAGTCCTGCGGCTCTGCTTTTATCCCGATTTTTTCGACCAGTTCAAGCTTTAAAATTGAAGTTGCAGAACCAGTGTCAATAAGCACATTATGTAAAGACACGCTATTGCCACGAAAAATTATATTCAACTGTACAAAAGGCAGAGAATCAATAATCTTGATCGTGCTGATCACATTCTTATTCCCAGCCACTTTCTCTCGATAATTTCCAGGTTTTCTTTTATCGTATGGGCAACATACAACTCACGGTCGGGGGAGCTTTTATGCAGTTCTTTATAAGCATTTATTGCATGCTCGCTGCTGTCAAAAGTATTCAAGACAGCCAGATCCTCGACAATCCTCCTGCCTTGCACAGAATGGCCAGATATTGCCTCAACCAGAACCCAGGAATCAGGATATGTTTCCCGAACCGATTGCCACTTCATAACCATACCCTCCGAGTGTCCTGCATACGATCATCAAGTTCAATATAACAGCTGGATCAAAATCAAACAAGACAGAACAAAAGACCTGAAGCGGAGATTGAAATTTTCCGCGTGGCTGCAAGAGTTGCCCGGCAGCACAAGGGTCACAATGAATGTATTCGCGCCAGTCCATCATCCACCTCTTCTCAGCAACTGAGTTAATGATAACACAAGAAACCACGCAAACAGCATTTCAGACTGCGACAATATTCAACCGGGAGGACTTGCAGCAATGCCGAGGTATTTCCTGGCAGTCCGAGCTCGACAAAGAATATTTTTCAAGGAAATATCTGGCTGACCTGGAAGGCCGAAGAATGGATTCTGCGACTGCGCGCAGAATGACGTAGAGAGAGCAGAAACCGCTGATTTCGCAGATTACGCAGATTTTTCAGGAGGGCTGCCCTGCTACGCTCTTACGAGCTACGCAGGGTAAACAGGCCGTGCCTGTTGCGGGTTTGTGAAGAGATCGAGAGCTTGTGATACCTGCATGCAGCAGGACAAACATCTTATGCGTTTTTGTGGTTTTGCATGGACATCGGCAGGCTAACCCTGTAATATCTTTGA
>CAZMWO010000850.1:0-1538 GCA_964569565.1 uncultured bacterium
CAGCATGAATGTCAACGCCGACCACTGGTCGAGAACTTATGTGCTCGACGCAACCGCAGCTGTAGGTGGCTTTGCCGGAGTAGGGGCCGCCGTCGCTGTAAACGACATTCGCGACAAGGTTAAGGCTGAGGTTAATAACAGCACTATAGCTGTTAATACTGCCAATGTCGGTGCAATCAATGTTAAAGCTGCCAACCGGGCGTTTTTAAATGCTTCCGCAGCCTGTATTGGCGGTGGGCTGGCCGGTATCGCCGGCAATGTTTCAGTTAACTACATGGAAAACGAAGTATCTGCTCTGGTTTACAACAGCAGCTTTGGAGCTGCTGATAAACGGGCTGGAAGTATAGATATCGAAGCCAATAATTCTGCAACGATTCAGTCTAATATCGGCACCGTTGCGGTTGGCGCCGTTGCTGCCGGTGTGTCAGTCGGTGTCAATACGCTTGACGGCAAAGTCCGCACTACTGTAGATGGCAGTAACCTTTATGCCAACGGGAACATCAACATCAAGGCAAATGAAGCCAGAACCGTAAATCAGGTCTCGGTTACTGCAGCCGGTGGGGCTGTTGCCGTTGGTGGTAACGTCATGTATGTATCTTCCGGTCAGCTGTTGCCAACTACTTCCGATGATGGCGAAGAGGATATCAGAGACGCAGTCGTTGCTGGCGAATCTTTCAACAGCGGCAGCATCGGCGAAACAAATGGCGCTTTGACTGCCGAAGAGAAGGCCACTATCAATGGAACCAGCAATAAGTTGTCTTCGGCACTCGTTGGTCAGTCAGCTACCACTGTTTCAGTTGGCAAAATTAGCTCTGTAAACGGATCAGTAATCGACAGTAAGTCTGGGTCGGTAGATATTCTGGCCAAAGAGAACACCAATACGACCATGACCGGGGGTGGACTCACAGTTGGCGCGGTTTCTGCCGGTGGCTCAGTCGGTATCGCCAAGGTTAACCGCAATGTCGGCGCAACCGTGTCGCAGGCGACAATCAAGGCCGCTTCTGATGTCAACATTAACTCAGAAGTCGCTGGTAACAGCAATCTCAACATGTATCAGGGCACGGCCGGGCTTGTGGGATTGAGCGCTGCCTATGGCGAGATTTCTACCACCGGCAACGCATTTACTACTCTCGCTTCGAGCAATCTTACCAATGGCGGCAACATAAATATTGGTGCCAAAGATACTTCTGGCTCTTATGCGCAGTCATACGGTCTAACAGCAGGCGCTATCGCTGCGGGAATCCTGGTAACCGAAGTTAACAACGGTGGCGAAACCAGCGTTAATCTGCTCGGATACAACCATCTGGAAACCAGCAACAATATTACTTTCAAGGCCGAAAAACAGAACACCCTGACGGCAAAAACAGTGGGTGGAGCGGTTGGCCTGCTGGGTGCCGGCACCGGTATTGCTTCGACCGTTAACGATAATGGTAAGGCGGCAGTAACCATTGCCAGGAATGGCAGTTATTTTCAGGGCAGTTCAGTTGCCTTTAACAGCAGCAACAATCCTTATGTCACCTCTGAAGCGACCAGCGCTG
>CAZMWO010000851.1:0-221 GCA_964569565.1 uncultured bacterium
CAATGCTCGAATCTATCGGAGTAGACGCGGTTTTCAGCGGATCCGGCCAGGGGTCGGGAGATATCCTGTTTGCATTTGCCGAGTCAAAAAAAATCAAGACCATCATGGTCAGACATGAACAGGCAGCCTCATTCATGGCCTGCGGCTATGCCATGTTCAACAAGGGCAAACTCGGCGTCTGCAATGCACAGGGCGGCCCGGGCTCATACAATTTTTTCTCG
>CAZMWO010000851.1:259-1537 GCA_964569565.1 uncultured bacterium
ATGGCGCGGCAAGGGCGATCTCGGCGAAGTAACCGGAATCGGCCGCACTCCTGATTCTCAGGCAATGTTTGCCGCGACCACCAAGGGGACCTTTCTCATCGAACACCCCGATCAGGCCTGCGACATAGTTGAAGCTGCCGTAAATCTGGCTTTTGAAGGCCGCCCGGGCCCGGTGCATATTGACCTGCCTTACGACGTAGCCGCCATGCCGGCGACCCGTCATCGTGAAATCAAGCTTGATATCAAACCGGTTCTGCCACTGCAGAAAACCGTCGATCTTTTTGCCGACGTTCTTGCCAACGCACTCAACGCGAAGAAAAAAATACTCGCGATCATCGGTTACGGCAGCGTCAGAAGCCACGCCGAGAAAGAACTGCTGCAGTTCGTCGAAAAATTTCAGATTCCATTTCTGACTACAATGGATGCCAAGGGCATCATTCCCGAAAACCACCCGTTATCGCTTGGAATGCCGGGCACCTGCGGCGACAAAGGCGCAAAAGAGGCTTTCAAAGCTGCTGAGCTCGTGATCGGCATCGGCAATTCGTTCCCGAAATGGCAGATGTGGAAGTTCGAAGAAGGGCTGTTCGACAAGAAGACCCTCATGCACATCAATATCAGCCGCGATGAAATCGGCAAGGTCTACCCAACCGACTACGGCATGATATCTGATATCGCGCCGGCCATTAAAGCAATCGACGAAGCACTGTCACTAAAAAAACCGCTGGTCGAAAAGAAAACTTTCAACAAGAACAAGATTTACAATTCAGTTGTCGAATACAAAGGCAACAAGATTCATCCAGGTGCCGTTTGTCAGGAACTTTCAAAGCTTCTGCCTGATCGCGCCATAGTATTGGGTGATGCTGGCGCCAACATGATCTGGCTGGCAGCCTTCATGGAATTCAACAAGGGCCAGAACTTCAAGAACCCAGGCAGCTTCGGCCCGATGGCCTCGCATGTTAACGCCTCACTAGGCGTTCAGCTGGCCAATCCCGATCGCCGCGTCATCGTCGGCTGCGGCGATGGCGATTATGAAATGGCAGGATTCGAAATCCTTACCGCTTTGCAGAACAAGATTCCGATCATCTGGGTAATCCTGAACAACAGCGAATTCAATATCATCAAGCTTTTCAACCTCGCAGCGCACGGCAAAGAAGTGTTCAATCACATCATCTGCCCAGACTTCGCCAAATACGCCGAAGCCTGTGGCGCGAACGGCTTCCGGGTTGAGAAGCTCGAACAGTTCGCCGATGCATTCAAAAAAGCACTGGCTTCAGACAA
>CAZMWO010000852.1:0-1536 GCA_964569565.1 uncultured bacterium
TCTTATTCAGCGATGAGTAACTGCCGTCATATACTAGATACTGGAACAGCAACCTTTCCAGGAACGACCTCATTTCACCGGTGACATTGCCAAAGTAGATTGGCGAACCAAGAATCAGGGCATCGGCAGTTTCAATTTTTTCGAGGACAGAGGTTAAGTCATCCTTGTAAGCGCATTTACCATAACTTTTGCCACCCCTTTGCTTACAGGCAAAACAGCTCACACATCCTTTATAATTGAGATCATACAGATGGATCAGCTCAGTAGTTGCATCTTTTGTGGCAGCACCTTCCAGCGCCTTATTGAGCAGAGTTGCGGTGTTCCAGTTTTTTCTCGGACTACCGTTTATAGCGACAATATGCATGGCAACGCCTCCTCCTATTTCATTCTGGTTAACTTCATGTGCCCCCAAGTATATATGCAGTACAACAAAAGTGTCTAGATAGGCAGCAAAAGACTGTGGGGGAATGACTACAGTAAGGAATTTCTATGCATTTATGGTTGGCTATCCGGTAGTTATTACATCACGCGTGGGTGTAGCACCAGAACGGCTGTAAAAATCGTTCTCAAAACCAGAAATTACGAGTTTATAAAGGTCTGACTGCCGAATGGTCAGGGGGGGGGGGCAGGTGCAGGCAGTTATCTGGCGCAGGCCGCTGACGTCACGCGAAGGCGGAGCGCCAAACAGGCGGCTGTATTCGCGGCTGAACTGTGACGGGCTTTCGTAGCCGACCTGAAATACTGATGAAACGTCGATTTGCTTATACTGGCCTGCGCCGCCAGGTCATCGATTCGCAATGGTTTTGAAATTCAAAGTTCATGGATTGCTCCTTTGTAGAAATTGTGCTTTGCTTTTTTCGCGCTTTCTATGACTAAATATAGTCGTGATGCGGAATAAACAGGTATACGATTACTCCGCGATTATTGCCTGATTGTCCGGAATTTTTTGTTGGCAGCGTATGGCAAATTCAACTTTTCTGTTATCTTATTTCCATGACAAAAAACTCTGATATTGTAATTGAACTCGGCTGGGTGCAAAGCAAGCTGCCGGATGCTTACAAAGTGAAATGGAAGGCGCTTCTGAAGGTTTTCAAGAAAGCGAGTTGTCGCGGCGTGTGCCCGATGTTTCTGGCCGAACTGCTTGGCATTCTGTCGGGTGAGGAGCCTGCTTTCAGCGGAAGTTATGATGACTATGATATGTTTGGCTCCGGCGGTGAAAGCTGGAAAGTTTTTGCCGGAAAGCTGATGATTCAGCGTTACCGAAGCGTTGGCGAAATTAGTGAGAGCTGGTCAGCCGTTGAAAAGAAAGCTGATGAAACCGATATAACAGGCTTCAGAAAAGGCAAAGAGTTATACTGGAACGGGGACTACGGCTGTACCGGGATGACTCTGACGATCAATGGAGTGCCGGCAGCCACAAAGGCTAAAATCCGGGCACTTGCCCAAGATCTTTTCAAAGAGCATACAATTAAAATTCTTGTCAGATGAAATCAGCTGCGTGCCTTCTGGGTTAGTGCTTTGTCAAAGTTGAATTTG
>CAZMWO010000853.1:0-1536 GCA_964569565.1 uncultured bacterium
CCAGCAGACGGTTAACCGCATGATCATCGACAACCAGAATTCTGATACCGGCAATATCGGCCATTGGCAACGATTCTGGCACATTTTCATCGGCCTGGCGTGCGAACGTCGCGGTGAACCAGAATTCAGAACCGCTGCCGGGCTTGCTGGTAACGCCGATATCGCCATTCATCAGTTCAACCAGTTGCCGGGATATGGCCAGCCCGAGCCCGGTGCCACCATATTTTCTGGTAGTAGAACCATCTACCTGCGTAAAAGCGCTGAACAACCGCGGAATATGTTCAGGTGCGATACCGATGCCGGTATCTTTAACGACAAAGTGCAGAACGACTTCATTTGCTTTCTCGGTGACCAGTCTGACGTTCAGGGTCACTTCGCCCCGATCGGTAAATTTGATGGCATTACCTACCAGATTCAGCACAATCTGGCGCAGGCGACCCGGGTCGCCGTGCAACAGCGAAGGCACCTCGGGAGCAACTATACAGACGAGTTCTATTTTTTTCTCATGCGCCTTGAATGCCATCATCTCGAAAGCGTCTTCAAGAGAGGTGCGCAAATCGAAGTTGATGTTTTCGAGACTCAGCTTGCCGGCTTCGATCTTGGAAAAATCAAGAATATCGTTGACCAGCGCCAGCAGATTTTCGCAGCTGTTTTTTACCACGTCGGCATATTGCTTCTGTTCAGTATTGAGGCTTGTCTCCAGCAAAAGACTGCTCATGCCGATGATGCCGTTCATCGGCGTGCGTATTTCGTGACTCATGTTGGCAAGAAACTCGCTCTTGGCCACGCTCGCCTGCTCAGCCTGCCGCGCCAGTTCTGCTGCCTGCCGGCTGACGATCTTCAGTTCCTCGTTGGCGGCTTCGAGCTTGGCAACCGCCGCTGTCAGATCGTCTGCCGCCTTTTTGCGATCGGAGACATTGATAATGACGCCGTCAAGCCACTTCAGACCGCCGTCGCGGCCATATATCCCTTTGCCCTTGTCATACACCCAGATATATTCAGAGCTCGATTTCTGCATACGGTATTCGAGCTCATAAAAAGAACCTCTACGCAGGCCTTCTTCAACCACCTTTACGGCTCTCTCACGATCGTCCGGGTGCATTATACTGGCAAAGGTTCTGACACTGCTGTTTAAAAAATCACTGGCCGGGAACCCGGTCATGCGCTCGATTTCGTCGCTGATAAAAATCATCGACCAGTCCCTGTCACAGGCACAGCGATAGGTGATGCCGGGAATGTTCGTCATCAGAGTCTTGAGCTGCTCCTCGCTCTCGCGCAATATTTCCTTGATGCGGTATTGCTCGGTAACATCGTGAAAAATCAGAACGGCGCCGCGAATATTGCCATCTTCATCACGAATGGGCGCGGCACTGTCAGCGATCTGACGCTCGCCGCCATCTTTTGCACACAGAGTGGTGTCATTGCCGAGCTCGACTGTTCTACCGGTATTCAGCACCTCAGCAATCGGGCAGGGAATAATTTCGTGAGTGCTGTACTGGTAGATCCGGAAAACTTCGCTGACCCGCGAACCGGCGC
>CAZMWO010000854.1:0-1532 GCA_964569565.1 uncultured bacterium
ATTTAAGGTTTTGCATAAAAAAAGCCTCCTTTGGGAGGCTTTTTTTTATTTATGCTAATAAATTAAGCGAAATCACACGAAGTAAGTAAAAAATTAACCTGCCACGACTGGTGGAATAATGAGTCCTAAGAAACAGGAAAAATCCAGCATCTTATCGATGCTGAGCCTAAGTGCATCAGCACATTACTCGGCCGTTGCGTTTCTGCTCGGAGTGATAGGCGTATTTTTCATTTTTCTGCATTACCGTGATCCGATCAAGCTTCTGGCGAAGGATGCCGTTGAAAGCTTCGGATATCCTGCTCTTTTTCTGCTCTGTTGGGCGTCCGATGTGATTATTCAGCCTATTCCAGCTGACGTAATTGTTTTTGGTACCGCTTTCGGCGGCGCCAACATCTGGAAAACCTCTCTGATAGCAGGGTTTTCCAGCGGCTTTGGCGGTGCCACCGGGTATTATGTCGGTCGTTTTTTCGGGCCCTGGCGTTTCAGAAGGATATTTGGCCCAAAAATGCTGCGTATGGGTCGCGATCTGTTCCGCGACCATGGTGCACTGGCCATCTTCGTTGCCGGCGTTACTCCGATTCCTTACTCAGCCGTGTGCTGGATTGGCGGGATCTATAAGATGTCAATCTCGAAAGTTATTCTGGCCAGCTGGGTCAGTCGAACCCTGCGATATTTCGTTGTAGCATGGCTGGCAAACCTGGTTTAGCGAAAGAAGAAACATGCGACAAACAGTAACACTGCTTGGAGACTACTTCTTTTACACCTTTTCGACTCTGTCAATTATCTGTATCTTAGCTGTTCTGCTGACTCCGGCACGCAGTTTCATCATCGCCGACCTCTATCAACAGCTCGATAAAAATGGCAAAGAGCGCGCCCTCGCCTGCTTTGCCGACAAACTCGCAGATGCCGGGATCTCTCCAGCCAGTTTCAGTCCGCAACTTCTTATCCGCAAGCGAAGCCGCGAAATGCTGGTTCTATCTGACGACATCATCGTTGCCTCATACCCGGTCAGCCTCGGCCGCTCGCCGGTCGGCATCAAGCTTCGCGGCAACGATCAGAAAACGCCGGAAGGCCAGTATTACATCTGCAAAAAGGTCGAAGGTCATCGCTACCACCTGTTCCTGCAGATCAATTACCCATCGCCCGACGACGCCAAACGCGGCTCAGTGCAGCAGATCATCAAGCCCGGTGAAGAAGCCAGAATCGAAGCGGCCTGGCAGCAACTGCTGCCGCCACCCACCGATACCGCCCTCGGCGGCCCGCTCGGCATTCACGGTTTCGGCGCCGAAACCAACTGGACAACCGACGGCAGCATCGGCCTGCACAACATCCACATCGAAGAACTCTACTGGAACCTCGCCACCGGCACCCCGGTAGCGATCATCCCCTGATAACTCACTGTTCATAAAATTTTCAGACAGGTTCTGCGACAGAATCTTTCTTTTTGCAGATGTGCCCCGCTTCAGTAGTTGACATTGTCGGCAGACTGGAATATTGACTTCTTTAGTTACGTAAAAAGGTCATTATATTTT
>CAZMWO010000855.1:0-1256 GCA_964569565.1 uncultured bacterium
CTGTGGCGATTTATGTGGCTTTGCCACTGGTCGCTGGTTTTTTCTCGCGCAAACTGATTATCGCTAAGAAGGGCGAAGAGTGGTTCAAGGAAAAGTTTCTGCACTTCCTTACACCGGTTACCATTTTGGCGCTTCTGACTACGCTGGTTCTGCTGTTCTCATTCAAAGGCGAAGTGATCGTTGCCAACCCGCTCACTATACTCTGGATAGCGTTTCCACTGTTTATTCAGACAATTCTGATTTTCGCACTTGGCTACGTCGCCGCAAACTTTCTTGGTCTCAAATATGAAGACGCGGCTCCCGCCGCCATGATCGGCGCATCAAATCACTTTGAAGTCGCTATTGCCACCGCTGTCATGTTGTTCGGACTTTCTTCCGGCGCCGCGCTGGCAACGGTCGTTGGCGTGTTGATCGAAGTGCCGGTCATGCTCATGCTGGTGCGTTTCTGCCTGAAAACCAAACACTGGTTCAAGTCTGCACAGGCGTAGTCCATGCTTTTATGGGATCAGGTGAATAACATGATGCCGTAGACGTAGGCAAGGCTGTAATAGATGCCGACAAGAATGAAAATTATGCCGGTAGCGTGCCTGACGAAAAATTCGATCTTATTCAGACTGTTGAAAGCTTTGCCCAGCCACTGGCTGCCGAAGGCGATCAAAAATGCGAATACTACAACGGGAACCGCAGTCCCAATACCATAGATCAGAGGCAGCATTACAGCGGAGTTCGCGCCAGCTGCGAGTGGCACCAGACCGCCGAAGAAAAGCCCGGCAGAAACCGGGCAGAATGAAAGCGCGAACAGCACGCCCAGCGGAAAAGCATAGAGCATGCCATGTTGTTGCGCCTTTTTCTGAATGCCTTCGCCGGCCATGTTGATGCTTATGCCGCCGCCGATCATGTTAAGAAGAATCATGCCGAGAATAATCAATAAAGGTCCGAGAAGCTCATTGAGATACCTTTGCAGAAATCGTGAAATTTCGCCGCTGGCCAGCAGGCCGCTGGCCATAAGAGCTCCGAGGGCGACATAAGTAATCGTTCGCCCGGTGGTGTAGAGGAGGCCAGAGCCAAGAATTGCGGTTTTGCTGTGCAGCTGGCGGCCGATAAAAGATATTGCCGCAACATTCGAGGCGAGAGGGCAGGGGCTGATGGCAGTGAGAATGCCAAGCCAGGCCGCTGAAGATATGCTTACCCAGTCCATGTTATTCTCCGGAAATTTTATTTAGCGCTTTGGTAATGGCGTTTCTGATATAGGCATT
>CAZMWO010000855.1:1266-1522 GCA_964569565.1 uncultured bacterium
TGTTAACTCCCGGCTATCTTGCCAAGCTCTTTGCTGACAGCATTTCTGACATAGGCGTTGAATTTTTCTGGTTCTTCAGAAAGCGTCAATATATCGTCCAGCCTTACAAAGTCGATGATTTGATCATTTTCGACTGTCGCGATCACCATGCAGGTGGCGATTACATCGAATTTTTTTGCCAATACTTCATTCTCCTGAAAATTTACGTTTTCCCAGATAAGCTTCTGGCTCTGCTTTGCGTCAGCAAATTCCCTGT
>CAZMWO010000856.1:0-1520 GCA_964569565.1 uncultured bacterium
AGCCGAAGGGCATGCCAGCTGTTCTTCCAGCCACAACTGCTGACGCGTGTCTATCCTGGCAGTAGAGGCATCGATTACAGCAAAAAAAATACCGCCCATGGCAAAACTGTAACAGGCCGGAAAACTTGCGTTGTCTATATAATATAAATCCGGCAGATTCCTGGCCCAGAAATCTTCGGCAATCCTGCGCTCGCCGGCAAAGGCGCTGCTGCTCGAACCGTCATGGTTACCCAGAGTGAAAGCAAAAGGAATCTGCAGCTCCTGCAGACGGCTCAATACCTTCTTCTCAAATGCAGACCACATGTCTCTGCAGTCAGCCTCGCTCAAACTCTGCTTCTGGCCGGCAACCATGTCGCCTGCACAGATAACCAGATCAGGGTTGAGCCGGGTGATGTAATCGAGTGCCACATCGACATGACTGCTGTAACTGGTCGATCCGTAAGATTCATTGATATCTGAAATTAAAACGATCAGGGTTTCACCGGTGGGCGGTGCATACTCATCGTCGGCAAAAGAAGGCATCAGTGCAAATATTGCCAGCAGAGTTAAAAACAGCGCCCAAAGCTGAATCCGAGACCGGGACTGTTTGAAACGACACATATCTGTCAGCAGGGGTTGCATATTATTTTTCCTGGCCTTAGTCTATCACATAGCTTTGTCTTAAACAATTTTTCGCCTGCCGTAACATAAACTCAGGCTGACATTTTCGGAGAAAAAACTGTGAGTCACTTCTGGAGAAAAATAATAATGTGCGCTTTACTTCATTTTGCCATGTGCGTTCAGCCTGTTTCTGCGCGCCTGCCGAATTCCTGGTCGCATCTTCTGCAAAAAGCAGAAGACACGGGAGCCAGTCAGCTTCTTATCGTTTATACCGCCGGCCCGGGCAAGACCAGAGCTGAACTGTTCTGTCTGGAAAAGGCCAACGATGACTGGCGCTTCGCCATGCCGGCAATGTCAGCGTCAGTTGGGCGCAAGGGCATAGCCGGACCTGACGCCAAGCGCGAAGGCGACGGCTGCACACCTTATGGCATGTATCGAATTGGCCTGGCCTTCGGCTACGAATCAGAATGCCAGACCAGAATGCCCTACCGTCAGATGACCGCAGACGACATCTGGATAGATGACCCTGCCGCGCCCGATTACAACCGACTTGCCCGAAAAGCGACGACCACGGCAAAATCTTTTGAATACATGCGCCGCCAGGATGATCTATACCGGTTCGGTCTGGTTGTTGATTACAACTCTGACCCGGTTGTGCCCGGACTTGGCAGCGCGATTTTCATTCATTTCTGGGGCAGGCCTTTCCGCTCTACCGCAGGCTGCCTCGGCCTTTCACAAGAGCATCTCGCCGCGGTGCTGGCTTTTCTTGATCCGGCCAGATCGCCTGTTATCGGCTTTTATCGCAAAGACCTCGAATAGCCCTCTGTCAAATCTGGCAAAAAATCATACAAGGGCGCAGGCGGGTTTTCTTCGCCAGGATGGCGATTATGACCGGCGCGACAGGAGGTCAAGCGCCGGGC
>CAZMWO010000857.1:0-1518 GCA_964569565.1 uncultured bacterium
TATCTCTTTTATTATGCAAAAATTTCAATTGCGAAGCAGCCTGCTTCGCAATTAAAGGTTTCCGAAAGGAGCGCAAAGAAGCATTCACCTGATCCTCAGTTTGATGCTGCTTTAAAAGAGATAGTTACAGAATTGTTTCAAATACCATGGTGGCACAATGTTGTTATTGTGCAGAAATGCCAAAACATTGACAAAGCGCTCTTCTATGTGCAAAGAACCATTGCTAACGGCTGGAGCAGAGCTGTTCTCATACATCAGATCGAGAGCGGCCTTTATGAACGAAGCGGCAAAGCAATAAACAACTTCGCCAGAACACTGCCAGAAACGCAATCAGAACTTGCCCACGAGCTCATCAAAGATCCGTATGTTTTTGATTTTTTAA
Organism: uncultured bacterium; assembly: GCA_964569565.1. Classification (GTDB taxonomy): domain Bacteria; phylum Muiribacteriota; class Ozemobacteria; order Ozemobacterales; family Ozemobacteraceae; genus Rifleibacterium. The sequence goes on from CAZMWO010000857.1 coordinate 383, forward strand.
CATTCAGCGAAGACTATCACGAAAAGAAGCTGGAAAAGGCTCTGATAGACCACATAGCTCACTTCCTGGTCGAACTTGGCGCCGGTTTCGCCTATATGGGCAGACAGATTCCCATTAAAGTCGGTCAAAAGGATTTTTACATAGATCTGCTTTTTTATCACGTAAAAATGCATTGCTATGTAGTAGTAGAACTGAAAACCGTCGATTTTGAACCGGAATTTGCCGGAAAACTCAACTTCTATCTCAAAGCGGTGGAGATGCAGATTAAATCCGACCGGGATGAACCTACCATAGGGATTCTGCTTTGCAAGGGTAAAGATAAAGTAGTCGTAGAATACGCACTCAGTGACATCAGCAAACCTATGGGCGTTTCAGAATATCAGTTGACTCAATCACTTCCTGATGAATTGAAATCAAGTCTACCATCTATCGAGGCATTTGAAGCAGAACTGATGAAAGACGAAAAAAGTGAAAAGTAGCCATCAAAGTTTCAATATAAAGCACTTACAGATGAGGGTTATGGGACTGGTTCCGCGATGAAAGCAAAAGCGCGCCGGCCAGTCGATAAAACGCCCGGTTTCTGTTTACTTTTGCGACTTTTCATATTAACTTTCTGGGCAAACCTCAAAATGACGAAAGATTGGCATGGAATTCCAGCATCTTACAACGCTCAGAAAAATACACCCGGCATGGCAGCTGCTGAGAGCCGACAACGGCCCGCTGATCATCAGCTTTCTCTATCGGGAATTCATTATTCCTAACGCGCGAACGCTTTCGCAAAGCGATCTTGAGGCGAAACTCGAAGACGAACTTTTCAGGCTGCGCGAACAGCTCGGCGAAGACGCTTTTCCGAAAGCGGCGGCGCATTACCTGAACGACTGGACGCAGAACGACAAGGGCTGGCTGCGGAAGTTTTATCCGCCCGGCCAGGATGAAGCGCATTTCGACCTGACTCCGGCCACAGAAAAGGCAATTCTATGGCTCGAAAGCCTTACCAGCCGCGTTTTTGTCGGCACTGAGTCGCGGCTTAGAACGGTTTTTGAATTGCTGCGCCAGATAGTTTCAGGCAGTGATGATGACGCTGAGACCCGCATCGCCGATCTGGAAAAGCAGAAAACTGAACTTGAGAAGAAGAT
>CAZMWO010000858.1:0-1512 GCA_964569565.1 uncultured bacterium
CAGGAGCTTTATTTCAGGTATATGAAAGATCTCTACCGCGTCGCCGGCGAAGAACCGGTAAAATCAGAGAGCGGTAAAAAGGTCATTGGTATTCCACGCGCACTTGGCTTTCATCAGCTCGGTCTGTTCTGGGTTCACCTGATGACCAGACTTGGTTATGAGGTGGTCATCAGCCCAGAAACCAGCAGCGAGATAGTCGATCGCGGCATCTCGGCGATGACCTGCGAAGCCTGTTTCCCGGTAAAAATTTCGCACGGGCATGCTGCCACCCTGAAGGACAAATGCGATTATCTGTTCATGCCGATGTTGATCGAGATGGAATCGAATCAGGGCAACAACTCTTTCTACTGCCCATACGTCGAAGCCAACACCTACATGCTCATGGCCGCACTCGGCCTCGACGCCCGTAAGGTGATCAAGCCTGCCGTTTACTTTAAAAAAGGCAAACTCGACCTGCGCCATAACTTTGCCGCTGAATTCAAACGCCTCGGCCTGCCTTTCAATGCCGGCGAATTCGACAAGGCCTATGATGCAGCCAGCGAAGTTCTCAATCAGTTCGACTGCGAAATCAAGCGTGTCGGTGCCGAGATTCTCAAAAACCTGGGAGACCGCCGCGCCATCATCGTCATCGGGCGCCCCTACAGTGCCTACGATTCACGCACCAACCTCAACCTCTTCGCGACCTTCAGCCGACTCGGCATACATGCGATTCCGCAGGAATTCATCGACCTCAACGGCATCGACGTTGAATCAGAATACCCCAACATGTACTGGGGCTTCGGCAACCGTATTCTACAGGCGGCCAAGTATATCAACCGCGACCAGCGCCTGTTCGGGCTCTATCTGACCAGCTTCTCATGCGGCCCGGACTCTTTCGTGCTGCACTTCTTCAACCACGAAATGAACCGCACCCGCCGCCCCTATCTTGAACTCGAACTCGACGAGCACTCAGCCGGAGCCGGCGTCGAAACCCGCCTGCTAGCCTTTATCGACGCGATCAAAAACCAGACTCAGATAACCATTCTGTCTGATAAGGAAATCAACTTCATGCCGCGCAAATCAACGGCACCGCTTACCGAGCGCACGCTCTATCTGCCAAAAATGGCCGAAGGTGCACGCTGTCTCGCCGCCGCTTTCCGGCATCTCGGCTGTAAGGCTGAAGTAATGCCAACCTACACCAATGCCGGCCTCGAGTTCGGCAAAAAGCATACTTCGGGAAAAGAATGCTTCCCCTGCATTGTCACTACTGGTGACATGTTCGACGTCATCGACCGCCACATAGCTCAGGGCGCCAACGTCAACGACAGTCTCGCCTTCTTCATGCCCGAAACAGAAGGCCCCTGCCGGTTCGGCCAGTATACGCGCCTGCATCGCATTCTGCTCGACAAATACAAATACGTTAACGTGCCGATTCTGTCGCCGAGCTCAGAAGACAGTTACCGTTTCAGCGGCTACTTTAACGACGATCAGGCCATCGAGTTTCGCAAACTCGCCTGGCAGGCCATTGTCTAT
>CAZMWO010000859.1:0-1510 GCA_964569565.1 uncultured bacterium
TGCAGCAATTTTTCTTCGGCTTCTGCAAGGCTTGCATGCAAAATAAAATGTTCAGCAGTGTGGCGCAGGTACAATACTTTTTCTTTGCCCACCAGATCCACAAACACTGCTCTTTCGCTGCCTGTATTACTTTTCAGGTCATTGAAGAAACAGTCGTCGATCGTCTGCGGGAACAATCTGTCGAGATCTGGCGCCGCGGTCAGGTTTGCCGCAAACGTCAGCAGAAAGACCAGTAGAATCCTTGTTGCTGTTCTATTTCTCACGCTTTTTCTTATTGCCGGTTTTTGCTGTGTTTTTTTTGTTTTTTTTGCTGGAATTGTTCTTTTTTGATGCCGGTTTGCTCGCATATTCGACCGGAATTTCTTTTACTACATATCCATCTGGAATAGGGCCGAATACTTCGATAAGATCGATTCTTAGATCGGGAAAAATGGCAGATTGCGCGCCTGATAAACGGTCAAAAATCTCGGGTTTGCCATATAAGCCATCTTTGAGGCGATACGCCATCACCATGCCGTCGGTGGGGTGCACGAGCCAGAACTCTTTGACTCCAGTTTTTTCATACAATGCGCGTTTTTTGACGTTGTCATAAGACATGCTTGCCGGTGAGAGAATCTCGACGATCAGGTCAGGCGCGCCAAGGCAGCCTTTCTCATCGAGTTTGTCGGGATCGCAGATAACCGAAATGTCTGGCTGTACAACATCGAAAATTTCTTCATCTCTTTTAGACCTGCTCGCAAGGCGAACATCGAATGGAGCAACGTAAACTTTGCATGTCTTATTTTTAAAATGATTGGCAAATTGCCTGGTGAATTCAACCAGTATTTCCTGATGAATGCGCAGCGGCGCATTCATGGCATACGAAACGCCATCGATTATTTCAAAGCGCTCATCATTAGGCCAATTTAGATAATCAGCGTAAGAGAGTTCGTCATGCGTATCTCTCTGTGCATTTCCCGCCATAATGCCACCTCCTCGAATCTTCAACAATTGTAACACAAACCCGTCAACAAAAGCGACAGCGCCCTGAGTCGGGCGCTGTGCAGTTGGTTAGGCGTGAGCGAGGTCGCGGTAGGTTGGGCAGGTTGCCATCAGTTCGGCGTGCGTGCCGGTCGCTTCGATACGGCCGTCTTTCAGCACTATGATGCGGTCGGCCATCATCGCGGTCGCCATGCGGTGCGTTACGATCAGACAGGTGATCGCGCCATATTCATCGGCGAGATCGGCCCAGAGCTTCTTTTCGTTGGCAGCGTCGAGACTTGCCGTGATGTCGTCCATCAGCAGCAGTTCTGGTCGCCCGACCAGCGCGCGCGCAATCGACAGGCGCTGCCTCTGGCCGCCCGACAGGGTGACGCCGCGCTGTCCGACCGGTTCGGTATAACCGCCCGGAAACGCCAGCACTTCCTTTTCGAACTGCGCCAGACGCGCACAAGACTGAATCAGCGCTTCTGGCTGATTGCGCCAGAAGTCGATGTTGGTTTTGATCGTTTCAGAAAAGATTACCGGTTCC
>CAZMWO010000860.1:0-1509 GCA_964569565.1 uncultured bacterium
CCTTAACATTATCAACCCTGATTTTATCCGCCTCAGGAGCCTCCGGATGCCGGACACGGCCCCTCTTAAGGAAAAGATAGGCACCGGTGAATTCGTAATGCAGACGGATGATATGGTTGTGGAGGAGATAAAGCTTTTTATCGAGGGCCTCGGTCACCCGCCTCGCCCAATGCAGACCTTTTTCATCGAAGTTTCCGGCAAAAGCCCTGGCGCCGAAACGTTGTCCGGCGAGATATATGGCATCGGCGCCGGCCAGGCAGGCTGCTTTGAGGCAGGCTGCGGTGCCGGCCGGAGCCAGCAGTTCGATTTTTTTGCCGGGCTGGTTCAGGCGTTATTCCCTTTCGATCAGCCACTCGAGGGCGACACGGTAGACATCGGTTCCCAGGCCCATGATGACACCCTTGCAGACAGGGCTCAGCAGCGAAGTTTGGCGAAAAGTTTCGCGCGAGGTGATATTCGAAATATGCACTTCGACAACCTCGGCATCTATCGCGGCAATACAGTCGCGCAGGCTGACGCTGGTATGGGCCAGGCCGCCGGCATTGAGAATTACCGAGTCATCGGCCTTGAGTTTCTGCAGATAGTCAATAATTTCGCCTTCATGGTTACTCTGAAAAAAACTGATCTGGGCGCTGTTACAGAAAGCGGTTTCTTCGAGTTCCTCACAGATTTCTTTGAGCGAACGGGTTCCGTAGATGTCAGGTTCCCGTTTGCCGAGCAGATTGAGGTTCGGGCCGTTGACGACATGAATCATCTTGTTCACCTGTGCCTTTCTGAAGATAGCAGGATATCGAGTATGTTATACGACGTTTTCATGAACATTATCAGTTCGCCGGCGCTGCGCAAACCCGCAAGACGGCTGAAGAACCGACGGCGCCAGAATCTTGCCATCACCCGCTTGAGGTCGGAAATCGCCCAGCAGTTCAGATCGTCGAAACAGATGCGCCCGGCTGCGGCCAGCAGTTCGGTTTCTGTCGCAATTCCGCTGCTGCCATGGTCAAGCTGCAGGCCGGGCAGACAATCTGCCGCCCTGATGCGGGTCAGCAGTTCAAGGCATCTTTGCGCAGTTTCGGGCCGGGGATGATATAGCCAGATCTGGCGCAGAGGTGCTCCAACTCTGGTAAAATGCAGTTCGTCGCCGATTCTGAAGCTGGCAGCAAAAGGCATTTCGAGATTGAGCATGATTGAGCGCAGTTCGTGTAGATTGGCGCAGGTCAGCCCGGACGGCCGGAAATGCACTGAACCGTAGCCGGAAAGCTTGAGCCAGTTGATTAATTTAGCTGCCCAGTCGATACCTGGCCAGCTGAAATGACACTCTGACCGGTCAAGCAGCCCAAGCCAGGGCTGAAATACTTCGATCGTGCGCCCGGCCAGCCATTTTTCCGGGTGAGCCTCATAGGCGCCTTCGGCAAGCGGTTCTGCCGGAACAGCCATTGTGTCTGAGGGTTCGTCCGGTTGAACATCGAATCTTCCGGCCGGAATTTCGCCGCGCAAAATGCGCAAAACCGC
>CAZMWO010000861.1:0-1090 GCA_964569565.1 uncultured bacterium
GCATCGCCATGCTGCGCTACGGAATCAACGATATCAGGCTGCTTTTCTCTTCTGATATCCGCTTTCTGAGACAATTCTGAGGTAATGAACAAGTGAAAATACTTTTAAGCTGGTTAAAAGATTACATCGATATACAGGAAACACCCGAACGGATCGCCGAGGCGCTCAACATGGCAGGTCTCGAAGTGGAAGAAGTCATACAGCCTGGCAAAAACCTCGATCAGATCGTGGTCGGAAAAATTCTCAGCCGCGACCCGCACCCAGATGCCGACAAACTGTCGCTGTGCAGCGTTGACGTAAATCGCGGGCAGCCGTTGCAGATCGTCTGCGGCGCCAGCAATATGAAAGCTGGCGACAAGGTGCCGGTAGCGATGATCGGCGCCAGACTGCCGGGCGGGTTCGAAATCAGTCGCGCCAAAATACGTGGCATCGAGTCTTTCGGCATGATGTGCAGCAAAAAAGAACTCGGCCTCAGCGAAGACCACGGCGGACTCTATATTCTCGACGAAAATTCAACTATCGGCGAAAACATCGTCAAGGCCCTTGATCTCGACGACGTGATTTTCGACATCAGCATTACCCCGAATCGTGGTGATGCCCTGTCGCATCTTGGCATCGCCCGCGAACTGTCAGCGATATTCAACCTGCCGCTACACCGTAACCCCCTCGGCGATGAAGATGGCGAAGACAGTGTCGAAAATCATATTCATGTTGAAATAGAAGATACCGCACACTGCCCGCGTTACGGCGCCCGCATCATACACGGCATCAAGGTCGGCCCTTCGCCTGAATGGCTCAAGGAAAGACTCGAAAAAATTGGTCTGCGCTCGATCAACAACGTTGTCGATATTACCAACTACATCATGCTCGATATCGGGCATCCGATGCATGCTTTCGATCTCAGCCGGATCGAGGGACACAGTATTCTCGTTCGCAATGCCCGCAAGGACGAGAAAATCATGACACTGGACAATATCGAACACAGCCTCGACAGCACCATGCTGGTCATCGCAGACGCAAAAAAACCGGTTGCCCTGGCCGGGGTCATGGGTGGAATGCACTCATCGGTAACCGAGAAGACAACAAGCGT
>CAZMWO010000861.1:1100-1508 GCA_964569565.1 uncultured bacterium
AGCCGCGTTCTTCAATCCGACCACTGTACGCAAAACCGCCAAACGTCTCGGCATGATGTCTGATTCATCATACCGCTTCGAACGCGGCACCAATATCGACAACGTTCCGATAGCCCTAAACGAAGCTGCCAGACTGCTGCGACAGATTGCCGGCGGCAGACCGGTTAAAGGCGTGGCCGACTGCTACCCCAAACCCGAAGTTCTTCGCCAGATCAGAGTCCGCACCAAACGAGCGAACCGCGTCATCGGCATAAACCTTACCCCTGCACAGATCGAAACTTTTCTGCTCAGGCTCAAACTCGATACCCGGCGCGATGGCGAAGATCTGATAGTCAGCGTTCCGCCCTACCGCCACGACCTCGAGCTTGAAGTAGACGTCATCGAAGAGATCGCCAGAATGTACGGCTA
>CAZMWO010000862.1:0-851 GCA_964569565.1 uncultured bacterium
AATAGAACATTGCCAGCATGATACAGGCGTGCGCAACCAGTGCCAGATAAACATCGCGGATGATACGGGAGAAGCAGCCGTTGCCGAAGCGATCGTAATAGATTCCGGCAAGCGCCAGGGCCGCCATAAAGTTTAACAGTGCTCTGAGAGATCTCAAGGCTATCTGAACTTCAAAAACGCCATGTGCTATGACAATCACCAGTGAATAGATGCTGAGGAGTCCCAGGCAGATGATAACCTGAATACTTGTACGGTCGGCGTAAGCATGGCCATGCAAAAAGCTGTATAAAACCAGAAGCACTGAAATGAGCGGAATGATATCGACTAAGGGCGTTATTTTCCAGCCAAAAATGAATAAAAAAGTCGTTATCGCAAGCAGGGCTGACTTAAGCATCGCTACTCCGGACGAATTGAGCTTGTGTCATGTTACCGCAAGGGACGCCCATTAACAAGCAACGACCACAAGCTTGCGATTACAAATGTATCGGCGGCCTGAGCAAAAGAGGTTCGCGGGAGGTCAGATGACTTTGCGGATGACGATGGCGGCGGCCAGCATGAGAAGAGCCTGCAGCATTACCGAAGTGCCGGCCTGCTTCCAGGATTTGGCGCTGGCGCAGTGCGGGCATTCTTTGTCGTGTTCATGATGGTGCCCTTCAGAGCAGACTTTGTCTCCCTGTTCGTGCTGGTGGGCATGATTTTCGTGCGCGCCATGCTCATGCTCGTGTTCGTGAGCCTCGAGTTCCTCGTAGGCTTCTGCTCTGAGCCTGTCGAGCTCGGCATTTACCGTTTTGTCCGACTCCATGACTTCGAGCATCTTCTTGCCGGAAAGCTGATCCCAGTCGGTCGTCACG
>CAZMWO010000862.1:861-1507 GCA_964569565.1 uncultured bacterium
CGCAGACATGGTCTGGTTGAAGGGGGTGATGGGGGGGGGAGTGTTGATGCTGCACCGTTACGTGGTGCTGATCAGGTCTCTTTGAATGATCGTGACCGCAGCTGCTGATTTCAGGAAAAGGCTTGTCGGCGGCATCCGCTGACATGGCCGCATTATGCTGCGGGCAGTCCTCGGCCAGCAGGCTGGGCGCCCCGAAGCCTCTGGCATAGAGTGTCATATAATATAAACTGGCGGGATCTACCAGCCAGAAACGGTAAGCAGCCGAAGCACCATAGGGTGGCCGGATAGTGCTGACCTGAAACATCGCATTGTACTTATCGGTGAGCAGATCATCGGGAAAATCTGGCAGAGCGATTTCTTTTTGTTGCAACAGCTCAAAATAGTAGCCGAGAAAGCTGATCTGCCGGTCGTCTGAGACTTTCTGCCAGGTGGCCAGGGCCTCCTGCTTTTTGCCGACATCAGACAAAAAGCGGCTTTTCATGACGTAATAGTTCTGCAGATTGGCGAAATCGTCATGCATGTCGGGAGTCATGCGATGTTCGTTGGCAAGATAGGCTGTTATCGCAGCATCAAGGTAATTAACCGCAACCTCACGGTTGCGCTTTACCTCGGATGGAGCAGCAAATGAGGGTTTGGTGACAAAGCC
>CAZMWO010000863.1:0-1506 GCA_964569565.1 uncultured bacterium
GACAGGTAAATTTCCTTCACCAGTATCAAAAACCGGCCCGCAATTGTTCCAGGGACTGGCGCAGTTCATCTGGCAGCGCAGGTGTGGTGTCGGCGATTTCGCGCGGCATTTCACCGCTTTTGCGCGCCTCTGGGCTGCTGAAAGTCCCGCTGGTGGGGAAATTGGTGTTTTTCGGAATAACTGCGGTTTTTGCCGGCAGGCCGCGTCGTTCTCTGAACTGCGCCTGAATCGGGCTGTAGATGAACACTCCGCCGGCTCCGCTGATAATCGCGTTCATGTCGTTGAGTTCCTGGGTGGTGCCATGGGCGACCGGGCTGTGCGCCGAAAGCATGATGCGCCCGATCTCGATGCCCTTATGCCCATAAAGATGCCCGGTCGAAAAGACGTTTTTGTTACTCAGCCCGGGAAGGCCGTAAACCATCGAGAGCACGCCGCCATCATACATCAGAAATTCGCGGGCCGGATAGCGCCGATTGATCACCGCATCGACGCGGCGAATCGTATTGTCGTATCTGCCAAGCGCTTCTATTCTGACATAGCTGAGGCTTTCGTCGATGTTGGTTGTCTTGAGATCGTCAGCGTATGGAATTATGCCGACTCTGACCCGGAAACTGCCATCGCCGATCTTGCCGCTGTAAGTACCTGAACTTGCCGAGTTGATCTTCAAATCATGGTCATCCTGATTTTCCATCAGCTGGTCTCGGCTTTCAGGGGCAAGCCATTTGAACTCTTTGTCGAGCTTGTGGGTGGCGAACGCGGAGTTTTTGGTGAGCTCGGCGAGCGCCAGTTCCATACCTGCTTCAGCTATTGCCAGTGCTTTTACGCGCCGGCTTTCCATAATTATTGTCTGGGTGCGGTAGCTCGAAAAGGTGTAAATGGCAGCTATTATGAAAAGCAGAACTACGCCCATGCCAATAGCGGTTATGATAGCAGAACCATGGCGAGACTTCATGTTATTGCCTTTCATTCAGGGTTCGCTCCTCTCTCTTTGACCGAGATGGTTATTTCATTAGAATACTTCTTACTTTCGTCTTCAGAATCGGTGCGGGTTAGTTTGAGCCTGATAAAAACATTGCCGCCGCCAGAAGTATTCTCGTCGTTAAGCCGGTAAAATACGCATTCTCTGATGCCCCGCAGAATAGTATAAACTGTGGCCTGTGAGTTTTCAGGCTGTTTGAGCTTGTTGAACGGCAGCATGCTGCGCTGAAGGGTCCAGGGGCTGTCGGGATCCTGGTCGTCTTCGAGTTCCAGATAGTAGGTGATTTCGTTTTTGGTGTAGTTAACCTCGCCCGCGGCAAGCTCTGTCGGGTCTTTTGTATAGTCGTAGAGATACTTTTCGAATTTGAGCTTGTTGTCTTTGCTGGTGCTGAGAGTGCCGACTTCCATGGGCTCGACGGCTGCCGGAAAACCTGGAACTATGAGGTTCGATTCCCTTATATCGTCGGTAATACGAAGAAGGGTGCGGTCGAGTTCGTCGTTGATGGAATGGTTGGCCATGATATCTGC
>CAZMWO010000864.1:0-1505 GCA_964569565.1 uncultured bacterium
GCCGGTTGCCGATGGATCGGTAACGATCAGACGCTTTGCCGTCGCATCCCAGGCTGCTTCGAACTTGCCACTGCCATTGATGCCATCGATAACATCCTGAATAGTATTGGCACCGGTCAGGTCAATCTTCACCGGTTGTTTATCGGCCCCGCGAATGACCATGAAACCACGTTCAGGTGGCGGCACCAGATCGGTCAGCAATGTGGTTTCGTCAATCGGCGGACCTGAGCTGATCAGCGTATTGCCGACGACGGTATTGCCCTGAGAAGATTTGAGCAGGCCAAGACTGCGGGTTAGAGTAGTCATTTCACGCACGGCGATCGGGTCGGTGCCGTATACTTCTTCGATTCTGAAATCGCCAGCACCAACGGTATTGTCGGTGATAACCATGCGTTTGCTGTCGACATCGAAACTCGCCACGATATCGACGCCGTCGGTCACTGCCTGCGCATTGACCGCTTCGATCACATCGAGCGGCGACTGCACACTGGTCAGATCTATTCTGACGGTGCTGCCATCATGGGTGAAGATATCGAGATAACCGGGTTCGATTCCCTTGCCGCCGTTAAGCATCGACAGCGGCGTGGTTTCTGATTCCATCACCGGGTCATAGGTCGATATGATCTGGGTTCCGGCGCCGACGCTGCGGGCAAGACCAAGATCACTGGCGGTATGCGGCGGCAGATCTTTGATATACAACTGGGTGCGTGTCGAAGTAATCGCAAATTCTCCGGCGCCGCCGGTGATATCTTTGATTTCGACACGCTTGTGAATCATATCGAACTTGGCTTCCAGCGCGGCGCCGCCGTTTACGGCATTGAGTTGCGTAACGATGTCGCCGACCGTGGTAGCACCACTGATATCGACGCGATAGTTTTTGCCATCTCTGGTATTGATGTTGAGATAACCATCAGGAACCCCGAGACCCTCATTCAGATCAGTCAGATTGGTGAATTCAGAGAGCATTTTCGGATCTGAAAGCCCGACGAGAAGACTTGAAAAACCGGCATTACGATTGATTCCAAGCGCCACGGCAGTATCGGATGGAACTTCTTCAATGCCCGCCTCAAAAGAGCGGGTGGCATTGATCATACCGATAACGTCATCGAGCCTATGGGCAGAAGCCAGCTCTATCTTGTGTTCAACCCCGTTCTGGTCAGTAACGATGATCGAGCCATCCTGCACTCCATTGCCCATGTTCATCATCTTCAGCGGCAGACTCTCTTCGAGCGGAGGCATGGTATAGGTGAAGCCGGGAGTCGGGCTGACCGGGTTGTCACCAAAAAACAGTTCGAGTCCGGTAATGCTCTTTTCGAGAACGCTTCCGCGCTCTATCTCGGAGGTCAGGCGCTTGTCACTGCCACCGTAGAGAACACTCATGATATTGTCAAGGTTGGCATCAGCGCGCTGGTCACCCAGTGAATAGGTAACCATATCGTTATTGAAGTTGCCATCCTGGCCGGTAAGCGCGTTGAACGGCGGCGAATCGACCTTATGACCGGCAA
>CAZMWO010000865.1:0-1501 GCA_964569565.1 uncultured bacterium
CCGGTAGAGCAAAAGCACCCGGGCTTTTTTGTGGCGCGGGTGTCTCGAGGTCGGTGTGGGCTTGTCAGCTTTGAGACGGGGTCTTAAAGACCGTCTTTTTTGTTCCAGTCATCGATGACCGGTGGTGCAAGCACTGGCGGAACTGCCGGCTTTTCGTCGTCAATATCGTTTTCATCTGTGTTTTCATCGACGGGCAGGGTTGTACTGGCGACGGGTGTTTGCGAAGCCGTCAGCGCCGAGGTTTCTGTCGCAGCTTTTTTCCAGAAATCCGGCTCACCCGGTGTTTTCTGGCCGGGGATGGCAATGTCGGTCGGAGCATCGCCAGACGCTGTTCTGGGGATCATTCTGATGTTGCCGTTATATGACAGAAGCAGTTCACCGTAGCCAGTCACCAGAGGTTTCATGAAATTGCTGCTTCCATGCGATATCCAGCGGCCCTCTGATTTGTCGGTTTCGATGTAACTGCCGTAAGTGGTGCGCGAAAAAAACGAATCCTTATGCGTTACAAAAATTCCGTTGCGGTATGGCACGGCGTTATATACATCTTCGAGGTTGCGTGTCCAGAATGATGAGCCATCTTCAACGTTGAGGCATCTGATATTCTTTTTGTCGGCAATCAGCAAACGGCTGCCATATCGGGCGATACCAGTCAGATTCGACTGCATCGTTGTCGTCCATGATTTGCCATCCATTAACGACATGCATATCAGGCGAGATCCGCCGGCAGCAAGCATTAGCAGGTGCTCATTCAGAATCTGCAAAGCTTTGAGGCCTTTTACCGGATGCCGGTATAGCAGGTTGCCGGAGAACTGGTCGACGACCAGCATTTCTCCTTCGTTAGAAGCCAGAACACAGATATTCTGGGCAAAGAGAGGGGTGTCGGAGCTCAGAGGGCCGGTAGAAGTCCAGAGCACTTCACCGGTCTCCGCGTCCAGTGCGGTCGCCTTCCAGCTCGGGTTCTTGAGATCGGCGTAGCCATGCAGGCAGACAATGCTTTTGCCAACTCCATAGTTAATAAGAGTGTCGGTGAATGTGTGATCCCAGACCGGTTGCCCGGTTTTGCTGTCGAGACAGAACAACGAATCAGCTGTTGATTGAACGATAATGTTGTCGCCGGACTTGATGGGAGGAATGCGGAATGGCTCGATCGTTCCGCTCTCCCATACAATCTTCAGACCTGGCACAGAGAAGCCGCGCAGCATCCGGCCGTAGTCACCAAGCACCACCATGTTTTCATAACCCAGTGGTTCATAGGGGAGATTGGGCAGCTGAATCGATTGAGCGGTGGTGTTGCCGTTTTCGTCTATCTCGTAAAGTTTGTATTCACGTTTACCTTTATCGCCACCGACAAAGACAAAACGGTTGCCGACTGCGACGGGGTCTGAATAGATCTTGTCGCTGATATTGCGTTGCCATAGCGCCTGAGTCTCAGGTTGCGAACCAAGAAGGTGAAACGCCAGAATACTGATGACAATCAGAATGATTCCGAGTAATCGGCTGG